>NZ_JCBCUW010000127.1:0-1128 GCF_059862525.1 Pseudomonas sp. MF08875 | reverse complement strand
AGGCTGAACGCTTGGGCACGAGCGATTTGAATGGTGGCGCGTTCTTCAACGCTGAGTTCGGAATAAGACATAGGGGCAACACCGTACCGGAAAGGTCAGGTGTTGCACTCAGTTTTTGCCGCCGCCCGGGCAATGAGATGGCGCTGGGTAAATAGTTCTACACGTATCCAACGCCACGTATATTTCCAAAAGTAGTAATTACCAACTACCATCAGCACTAAGAAAAACATCCCAAAAACTAAATTACCCAAATCCCAACGTTCATGATAGGTATTACCCATCACGTACAACTCTAACGGAAACAAGACCGAGGCATATAACAAATACACATTCAAACCAAGCACCATGGATAAAAACCCAAACGTTATCAGGCCACGCTTTTCCTCCTGAAATGCTGCACGAACATCAATATAATAGTCATTAAATGCATAAAGCGATTGCGCATCGACTGGAGTTAAGCTGGCAGACTCATAGTACCCCCAAGTTTTATCATCACCTTTAACATGCAATACAGACTTAAAAAACGAGCCGTCATCTTCATCTTTTTTTTCAGCTGTTTCTTTATCCCAAAACTCTCGTCTTTCAGGGCTTTCGGATCTTAAGGACCAGAGAAGCCGTTCAAAAACAAACATTATACCTCCACCATTTTATTAAATACCGCTTCCAGCTCAAGCAACTCATCACCCTGCTGCTTAAAACCATTATTTTTCTTATCTTTACGGAATACTGAACTCTCACACCATGACTCAATTGGCTCAGGTTCTAAAACCCAAATAACTCCACTTATTACCAATCCAACCCATGCCAACCGTGCTAACCCACTCCGCATCATTTTCAAAATTTTTTCTGCTGCCAAACGCTTTGCTAGTGATTCTAAAAGCCTTAGCACACTTAAAAGCGAAGCGCTTTTAGTCCTAGACATTAACAACCTCAAATATGGCCCACTTCCTGAGACTGCAACTCCTAACGTAAGTGAGATCACTGCAAAAGAGACAAAAGAACGGGCGGCCGCAAAAACTGAGTGCAACACCTGACCTTTCCGGTACGGTGCTGCCACTATGTCCTATCACGAACTCAGTATCCCCGAACGTGCGACCCTTCAACTCGGCCTTGCCCAAGGTTTCAGCC
>NZ_JCBCUW010000126.1:0-1130 GCF_059862525.1 Pseudomonas sp. MF08875 | reverse complement strand
CTGTGCACCTGGGTGAAGAGGAAGTGCTCCTGCCCGCGCAGGTGCGCCGTGTGGACCCAAGGCGCGTGCAACAGCTCAAAGCGTGTTCCGGCGCGGGCACTGCGCACGTTGGCGCGGCCGTGCCAGAAGGACTTATCGACCTGCAGGGCCTCGCTGTGCAAACGCACGTAATGCTCGGCCTCGCTCAGGGTGGCAAAGGCGTAATCGCCCACCGGGTCGTAGCTTTCCAGGCCCTCGCGCTCGGGGCCGACGGGGCGCGAGGCGCTGATGGCCTGGCGGGTTTTGTAGTCGCTGCTCAGCAGGGTGATGCGCCGGTGGCTCAGGCGATGGAGCTGGCCCATGAACTGCACGCTGTCTTGCTCCTCCACCGCGTCGGTGCGCTGGTAGCGCAGGCCGGTGGCGCTGGCCGAGGTGAGGTCTTCAGGCAGCCCGGGGCTCTGGCCAAAGATGACCAGGCAGTGGCCGGCCGGTGCTTGTGGGTCCTCGACAAAGCAATAGCCCAGGCCCTCTTCGGCCAGTAGCCGCTGCACAAAGTCGAAATCGGTTTCGCGGTACTGCACGCAGTAACTGCGCGGGCGCACGTGGCTCAGTAACTGGTCGGCGTCCAGGGTGAAACGCCAACGGGCGTAGGCCTCGTAACCGGCGAAGACCTGGCTGACGATCTGCTGCACGGTGCTGTCCTGGAACACCCGGGAGCGAAAGCTCTGGCTCAACACCCAGAGCCAGGGCACCAGGGTCAGGTGGTAGCGGGTCAGGGAGCCGTCGCTGCCCAGGCGGGCGACACGGCTGAGCAAACCGCTGCGTCGGCTGTGGCTGCCATCGGCCAGGGCCGTGAGCAAGGTAATGGGCGCACCGAGCATCGCCTCGAGGGGCAGGCGATGGTCGGCGCTCAGGGCCAGCACGTCCCAGCGGTACAACTCGGAAAGCGCCTCGCGGCCGGCCCAGCGTTCAACGTGCAACGGGGCCATGGACGTGGGCGTTTGCAGGGAATACAGGCGTGTTTGATCGCTGATGATCGGGGCAGTGGGGTTCATGGGCGTGAAATCCAAACCAGGCATAAGGTTGCGAAATTCGCAGTTCAGCCAGTCGGCCATAACCCGCCAAAGAGGCTAACAGCGTTGGGATGTGAA
>NZ_JCBCUW010000125.1:0-1139 GCF_059862525.1 Pseudomonas sp. MF08875 | reverse complement strand
CCGTCGAAGCCGTCAATCGGACAGTAGCGAGGATCAATCTACGCCCGCGCAAGCGCTTGGGCTGGAAGACGCCGTACGAAGTGCATACAGGGGTGAGCGTTGCACTTATGTGTTGAATTCAGGGGGGAACACTGCGTTATAGACACGCTCAGGATTAGGGAATCCAATCTCCCCTCGAAAATATGTTGCTTGCTCGTTTAGCCGTTCTATAAATAGTTTTCGGTGATTCAAATATTGCTCAAAAGCCAAAGCTTTCAGTTGTTTTTCTACGACCTCATCGTGTTTTTTCTCTTTAAGCAGGTTTTGCAAGTCGGTTCTTTCCTGTTTTTCGTCGTTCTTCACTTGTTGAAGATAAAGGAAAAGTAGAGTCCCGATAGTCGCGAACGAACTGAGTAACGTGAATGCCCCCGCCACCACGGATCCGAAGCTTCCCCAGTCTGTTGCTTGTCTTGATACTGGTCCGAGGTAATACCCATAAGCCCAGAGGACACCAATGGCAACCAGAACGCCGGTCCCTACCGCAATACCGATTCCCGCCAAAATCCAATTTGCTTTCATGACGACTCCTTTGGTGTTCCTCATTGTCGTTTAACGCAATGGGAACGCCAAGGGCGTGACTGATGGGGACGCATGCCTGCAAAGTCTCTCCACCACCAAGAAGCTCGCTACCTGACGGCAATTTTCTACGATTCCTTAGAAACGTTCCCTACCGCTAACGCTGGCATCACGATCTCTGGGCTTTTCAGAACAAGGCCTAAAACTACGCTTTATTCATATAAATCAATTAGATAGCAACTTTACAGTTTGGTTGCTGAATTGCCCGTAGTGGGCTGTACTTAGGCCTTGCAGCCAAAAATGACATTTTTTGAAAGTCAACAGCCAAAAAGTTATAAGTGAAACTATTTGGCAATTTCAGGAAGACTTAGCTTTCAAAAAAAGAATAAGGAGGTTTTTGCTAGAACGCCACTCTACCACCGATCCAGCGAGCCAAGCCACCTAGATTCGCTCCCCGCCCATACCACTAAACTGTCGAGCCAAGTGCATGGCATAGTTATCTGTCATACCGCTCACGTAATCCAGAACCTGCATGATTGCACCGTACTCCTTGGAAACAGCCCCGCTAGCATCTAAATTCTTCA
>NZ_JCBCUW010000123.1:0-1168 GCF_059862525.1 Pseudomonas sp. MF08875 | reverse complement strand
GGAATCTCCGAACAAGTTTTCAAATGTGCTGAAATACGCCTGACCACCTGATCCGAGCCGCCTATGAGCCAGATGAGCTTTTCCGATTTCGAATACGCCGGCAAGCGCAAGCAGACACGCCGCGAACGCTTCCTCGCCGAGATGGATCAGGTCGTGCCCTGGACGGGTCTGCTGGGCCTGATCGAGCCGTTCTACCCCAAGGCCGGTGGCGGCAGAAAACCCTATCCTCTGGAAACCATGCTGCGTATTCATCTGTTGCAGAATTGGTTTTCCCTGAGCGATCCGACCATGGAAGAAACGCTCTACGAAATCACGCCCATGCGCCAGTTTGCACGTTTGACCTTGAGCGCCCCGATACCTGAAGACACCACGATCATGAATTTCCGGCACTTATTGGAAAAGCATCAGCTTGCACCTGCAATCCTCGCGGTCATCAATGGTTATTTGCAGGGCAAAGGCATGTCTCTGCGTCAGGGCACTATCGTCGATGCCACCATTATTCATGCTCCCAGTTCGACTAAAAACGAAGAGGGAAAGCGCGACCCCGAGATGCATCAGACCAAAAAAGGTAACCAGTATTTCTTCGGAATGAAGGCCCATATTGGCGCTGATGTCGAGTCCGGCTTGGTTCATCACGTCCACGGCACCGCCGCCAACGTCGCCGATGTCACACAGGTCGCCGAGCTTTTGCATGGCGAAGAAAATGCAGTGTATGCAGACGCCGGATACACCGGCGTTGAGAAGCGTGAAGAGCATGAAAATCGTGAAGTGATCTGGCAAATCGCGGCGCGCCGCAGCACCTATTCCAAGTTGAATAAACGCAGCGTGCTCTACAAGGCCAAGCGCAAGATTGAGTACTGCAAAGCCCAGACACGGGCCAAGGTCGAACATCCGTTTCGGGTGATCAAATGCCAATTTGGGTACGTGAAAGTGCGCTTTCGTGGGCTGATGAAAAACACGGCTCAGTTGACCACATTGTTCGCCCTGTCGAACCTGTGGATGGCTCGAAAACAACTGATGGGTATGGGCGAGTTGCGCGCTTAACATGGAAAACCGGGCGAAAAACGCCCTCGATGAACACTGCATCAGGTCGTTTTGAGCAAATAGCGCTGCGTGCCGTGCAAATTACGACTTGCGGCCGCCGCGCAGCAAGTTGATCGGAGCATCC
>NZ_JCBCUW010000122.1:0-1226 GCF_059862525.1 Pseudomonas sp. MF08875 | reverse complement strand
AATTCGTCACGCAGAAAATCATAAACATTGTCTTTCAATTTACGAAAGGTAATATGGTAAATCTTTTCATAACACACTTTAGGATGCCACTTATCCGCATCTCCAATATTGTTACACCTATCCAAATATTCATAAAAAGCGCAAGGCCACCCGAAAGCGATCTGGCCTGCACTATGGCTAATTTTTGAAAGTTCCGATGCCAAAAATATGAAGCGGCAGTGCTTCCCATAAAGATTTAACGACACGAAACCGATATTTAGAAATAACTCATGTAAATTCCGAATAGGGAGATTGCACAGAATTGAATCATTCAGCGGCAGTTTAGAAAACGCGCGATTTTCCAGTAACTTTGAAAACCAAACATCTGAAGTTGAAGCTGGTGTAGTGGAATTATTTTTACGAATATCCTGATGACACAAACTACAGCGGAACGTCGTGAAAGCGCCCAAACATAGTCTCATCCCGCAGTGGTGACAGGTATCGATCAGCAGCACTGAATGTTCAACGCAAAAACAGTAAAGCTTAAGCCCCCATGCATATTTCCAATATCCATGCTCGCCTAAACATTTTGGACAATGTTTTGGGCAGTATATTGACATTGGATCAAAGCTCGCTCGGGAACTGCTTAATGATTTAACAGCGGTCACCCAAACCAACGGTGCGTTATTTTGCTTGTAAAAAGACCTCACCGCTTCATCGGTTAACTTTCTGCATTGTTTTATTAAGAACGTATGAGAATAGCCATTTGCAGTGGCCAGACGTCCTAGAAACCCGACAAGGCTCTCATCGTGAAAAGGGGTTACTTTAACTGGCAGACTTAACATATTTTCCTCGTCGGGCTCAGATGGAGAAAACTCCCCTTTGAATCACACAATTACTTCGTAAGGCTCGCCCACGCCGATTAGAGGCCGAAAATCGAACTCGGCATTGAACGGACTGCGGTTTCGAGGAGCTGATTGCCAGACTTCGTCCCTGAATGCTGCGTCCAAGGCCGCGAGGTTTACCCCTTCAAATTGGCCGCTTTTCACCAAGCGAACAGCTCTCTCGAGCACTTTGACCAGATAGTCCAATATTCCAAAAGAAGCGAAGTAGAGGCGCTGTATCATTTCCTCGGTCACCAGATTTACCGATTCGACGGACAGCATTTTTTGCATGGCTTTTATAACGCCAGCAAATTCTGGCCAAAATTCTTCGTCGGGCCTGAAGGGCACAAGTGTGTATGACGC
>NZ_JCBCUW010000121.1:0-1235 GCF_059862525.1 Pseudomonas sp. MF08875 | reverse complement strand
TGTAGTGGTCAACTAATCCCGGACACGACGTTAAGTTTTTCTTCGGCCCGAGCTGGCGCCAGCCCATCATTGAATTGATGGGGTCGAATCCAATTGTACCGATGCATCAAGAAATGGCTGATATCGCGCTTGGCTTCTTGAGCCGTTCTGTAGCCCGTGGTCGGTATCCATTCTGTTTTCAAGCTGCGGAACACGCGTTCCATTGGCGCGTTGTCCCAGCAATTTCCCCGCCGGCTCATGCTCTGGCGCATGCGATAACGCCACAGCCGCTGGCGAAATAAACGACTCGCATACTGCGACCCTTGATCCGAGTGAAACAGCAGGCCCTGAGGTTTTCCTCGTTGCTCGTAAGCCATATCCAGCGCCTTGATAACCAGATCGGCGTCCGGCTTTTCCGACAACGCCCAGCCCACTACCCGGCGTGTGCAAAGATCCAGCACGACAGCCAGGTAATGCCATTTCCCTTGGGCCCAGATGTAGGTGATGTCGCCGCACCACACATGGTTGGGTGCCGGAACATCGAACTCCCGATTCAAGATGTTCGGGATATCCAACCGTTCAACCGTCGCTCGTTTATAGGCATGAGAGCCAGGTTGTTTACTGACGAGATGAAGCTCGCGCATCAAGCTGCGCACTTTGAACCGACCGAGTTGCTCACCATCGTCACGCATCATCGAGAGAAGGCTACGACTGCCAGCAGCACTGCGACTTTGTGAAAACAACTCGCTCACCCGGCTGCGCAACCGAAGCCGTTCGACATCAGGCGTTCGCCGTTTGAGGCGGTGGGCGTAGTAGCTTGAGCGGTTGATATCAAACACTTTGCACAGCCAATCAATCGGCTCATGGACACTTAGCTGATTGATCAGCGCGTACGCTCGTGATCTTCCGACATCAAGAGCGCGGTAGCCTTTTTTAATATGGATTTTTCCCGTTCAAGGCGGGCGATCCGGGCTTCCAGTTCCTGAATTTTCTGCTGTTCTGGTGTCAGCGCTTTACTCTGCGGGGTGACGCCTTGGCGCTCCTTCTGAACCTGGTCAACCCAACGGCGCAGGGCCGATTCGCCGACGCCGAGTGAACGGCTGGCTTCGATGTAGCTGTAGTTTTGCTTGAGCACGAGGTCAGCAGCCTCGCGTTTGAATTCAGCGGAAAAGGAACGGCGTTGTTTGGTCATCTGGCACCTCGATCTGGCGAGCATTCTCGCCTAAATGGGTGTCCGGTTTCATTAGACCACTACA
>NZ_JCBCUW010000120.1:0-1358 GCF_059862525.1 Pseudomonas sp. MF08875 | reverse complement strand
AACGGCGGTGTGGCGACCCCGTTGTAGAGCTGGGCGACCACCACGGGTTGGTCGATGTCGGCGTTGAAAAAGTCCACCAGCACTTCGCTGCCGATGCGCGGGGTGAAGTGCTGGCCGAAGTTCGCCCCCGCCAGCGCTTGGCTCACCGGCACCCACGTGCCGCTGGTTTCATCGCCCGGGGCGTGGCTGTTGCTCCCCCCGGCGTCCGGCCGCCCACCAGCCAAGGGGCGCTCGCCGCGCTGCCAGAAGAACTGCACCCGCACGTGATGGTCGCGGTGGCTGGTAATCGCATGCTGCTCGACGCCCACCACCGTGGCGGTTTGCACACCCTGGGCCAAGGGTTTGGGCAGGCGTGCGGGGGTGACCGGCACGCCCGGCGCAAGGGCGATGAAGCGGTTGCAATAGGTGCCGTGCGCCAGGCCAGGCTCGCCCCAGTGCGCGGCCATGAGCGCGCCCAGGTTATTGACCGCCACATGGGTGATGTCCCGGCAAAAAAACTGCAAGGGCCCAAGCTCAGGGTGGCCCTGCAGCCCATAACACACCCCCAACTGCAACCCAGGCTCCGCGCCTTCACCCTGAAAGTCATGGGCCCGCAGGCGCCGTGCGCCCAGCTGCTGTTCGGCACTGCCCTGGGCATGCTGCTCGGTAGCGAACACAGCGCCAGGGGCGGCGTCGAACACCTGCAACGGCGGCAGCGCCGGGCCTGCGTCGGCCGTTGCTTGGGCGCTACCACTCACCCCCAGCAACTGCGCAGCGTTCCATGAGCAGGTGACGGTACTGTCGCTGCTGATCTGTCGGTGCTCGCTGAAACGCTGAATGCCGTGGTCGAGTTGCGCCGCGTCTGTGCGGCTAAAAGGCAGGGTCACGCCCGCCGGCCATTGCCGCTGGCTGTCGACAATCAGCAACCGGGCACCGCCCTCGGCGTCGTGGTCGAGGTAAAAACTCAAGCCCTCTTCGGACCACACGCGGCAGATGAACTCGAAATCCGTCTCACGGTGCTGCGTGCACAGTGCCCGCTTCACCAACGGCTGGGTGACGTGGGCCTGCCACTGCGCCAAGGGGTAATCGGCGAACACCCGGGCGGTGATTTGCAGGGCATCCAGGCCTTGGAATATCAGGGTGTTGCGCCGCTGCTTGAGCAACCCCAGCCAACTGCCCACCTGCAATCGATAGCGCGCCACGGCCCCGTCACCCCCGAGCGCCAGCACCTGTGCCACCACGCCCTGCCACGTGCGGGCGCGGCCATCGTTGAGGGCCAGTTGCAGGGTCACGGCCGTGCCCGGCAATTGCTCGATATCCAGAGAAGCGGCAGGGCTCAGGCAGTCGAGGGTGAACGCCAGGTCCTGATTGATCGCCTC
>NZ_JCBCUW010000012.1:0-142519 GCF_059862525.1 Pseudomonas sp. MF08875 | reverse complement strand
CTGAGTCAGCTGCCGGTAATGCGTAGTCATCTGCGCTTGAATCCTTCGGTGTGAGAGCCTGGATTCTACCGGTGGCTGGCTCTCTGCCTCTCGTTTCAAGCGTTGCGCTTATTCTATGAATTCAGGCCCAAAAATAGCCCAAGCCATTGTGAGTACCGGGTTGATCTCCTCGATCCCAAAGATGCAAAAGCTTACGATCTGACTGACTGCGTAGCAATTTACCGATCAATCGGATTACTGTTGGAGAATTATAGCGACAAGGAGAAGCACTTAACCTTGATTCAAAAAATTGTGCATATACAAGGGTGTCTCGGTATAAGCTATTCTGGACAACATCGGGAAGGCGATATCTATTTCGTTGGTGTGAACGCAGGTTTAAATATTTACACGATTGAGAAAACACTCATTCGTATAGAAAACGTACTTAATTCAATACTTTTCTACACTGGAAATGATGCACTACCACAAATTCATCACAAAGGACAAGGCTCACTTATACGTGATGCCCTGTATGACACAATTACCAACTACCATAGAGCAAAAGGTGGTATTGAAATTAGGTATACAATTGAAGCTCTTCCGTTTCTTCATCAATTATATGAGGATAGTCAAATTCATTTCGTCGTAACGGAGAGGCTGCTAGAAGAAAGCTATATAGCGTTAGTAGAGTTGTTTTCAAGTCACGACGAGATGGCGAAGTTAAATGACCATGACTACGCGGATAGACTCACAGACATAATTCTTTACGAACTGAATTCGGCAAAAAAAATATACGCTTCAGAACCTGACCATATGACTATACTGCAAAGAATTGAGAATACCAATTGGTGTGCAATGGAGTCTCTTGGCGTTACAGTGTGATTGAATATTATTATCTATGTATTGATAGCGTGCTCCCGATTAGGGAGCAAACGCTCGCGACCGTAGTTATCAAATGTTAGACGACTGAAACTCCAATGAAGAGAGTTAACAGTATTGTGAAAAAAAAGAATAAAAATATTATCGAATAGCTGATGCAAAATTTTCGTCAGAAATTCGCAAAAACTCTCTCAGATATACGGTTAAGTCTTGAACAGTAATATACTTAGCACAAGTTCCTCTGGCCTGCGACACAACCCTAGGCAAACAGCTCTCAATCCAATATTTCAAAAAAACGTTGGAGCTAATAGACGGCGGTAGACGCACTCTAAAAACACAATCAGATACTAAGTACTCACCCTCTTCGACAGTAACGGCTCGCCCAACAACCCTACTACCTACGCGGCTAATTAAAATATCACCCTTGGTAGCTATTAAGAGTTTCTTGCCTATAATCATAGTCGACTTTAAAGGAATAGGGGCAACGCCAATCGCACTGTTAGAAAAGCCGCTTGTATGATAGAAAGGCAAACCTAGTGATCTACATTCCTTGCCCGAAAGTTGTCCTCTTTTTATCGAGAAGCCATCTGAGTCCGAATAGGGTTGGCATCCAGCATTTAACTCTTTCAAACCAAGGTTAAAGTCGGACTGCTGTTTTGCTACCGATGCTCCAGAAGTATCTATAAAAGTGAAGCTTTCATCTGACTTACCCTTCTTCAGTATAACTATGTAAGTTTTAGCCTCGGTTCCTTTGAAGGCACCGCTGCCAATTTCGGCTACAGCAACCACACTACAAAACTTTAATAACCTAGAACGAAATTTTATAAAAGCAGCCGAACAAACAATCAACTCTGGAAGAATGAAAGCCACACAGGCTGAGTCAGCCATCAATCTCAGATACTGCAAAACGAAGAGTACTTCGCTTCTGATGCGTAAACCGCTGAACACATCACGCAGCCCAAACGCTTCTAGGATGGAAATATCATAATCAGAAACTTTCCTCCATGAAAAAGGAGGATTGCTAACAGCAAAATCGAAACTAGAAAACTTGCCCAGAAATATACTTTCGAAGGACTCGGAAAGGACATCAATATTATAATGCTTTCCTTTAAAGCTTGATTTCAATTTCGACACGTTTAGCGGATCAAGTTCACATGTGGTTATTTTTATTTTTGGCCACTTCCGGATTATAGGAAGCAAAAGAGCCCCTTCGCCTGCACTAAGCTCTATACATTGCCGTGGCGTCATAGGAGGTAACATTGAGGCCAATCTTTCCCCAATCCCCTCTTCAGTGTAATATTGCTCCAATGACACCAAAAAAACCTCATAAAATGACGCTACAAAATACCAAAAAATAGCGGCCCTGTAAAGGAAACAGGTAATGAAAAGTACGCAAGAAGAGTTGGACTTTAAAGAGCTTGAGTCTCATGAGTTCGAAGAAAGAGCAGACTATCTCCCTGATAGCTATATTAAGGACAAGACAGCCAAGGGGCAGTATTTTGATGAAATACAAAAAAAATTATTCCAAGTAGGTGCGAAGCTGCTTATTGGCCCACGGGGCACAGGTAAAACTCACCACATGAGACTTGCCTACATTAGTTGCAAAGAAGACAAGGCTAAGCCTTTGCCCATATATGTCTCTTTCAATCATTACCTTCGCTTAGAAACTTATCTTAATGAAACATCCAACGCGATTGGGGTATTTCACGCTTGGGTGCTTAGCAAGATCCTTCTGGATTGTCTAAGAACCTATAACATAACTCCAGAGCAGGCCGAACTAGAACCTAAAAACCTTCAGGATTTTATCGAAGCGGTTGAAAAACAGCAATATAACTCAACTCATGACGCTATTGTACAAATCATCTCAGTAGAAAAAACTCAAGGCTATATAGAAGATGCAATTCAAGTAGCCGGAAGAAAGCGTGCAGTTTTATTGCTAGATGATGCGGCACTTACGCTGACGCCGGAATACATGGTTGAGTTTTTTGAAATTTTCAGAAGTTTAAAAACAGCCCATATTTCGCCGAAGGCTTCTGTTTATCCGGGAACGACTCAGTACGGCCCACGCTTTCACCTAGGTCATGACGCTGAGCCTATTCACGTTTGGCTCAATGTTGAGAATCCCAAATATATTGAGTTCATGAGTTCGTTAACTGAAAACAGATTTGAATCCGATATAACTATTCCTCAAGAAATCCTTACGCTATTTAAGTATGCGGCATTTGGCATTCCAAGAGCCTATATTATGATGGTGAGGGAGTATCAACAATTAAAAACAACTAGTACGCAGTCGAAGTTTAATAAAGTAATTTCTGACAGAAAAAAATACATGTTGGCAGAGTATTTGTCTATTGGCGATAAGCTCAAACAATATCAGGGCATGATCGGACTGGGGAGTGAGTTTTTAAATAACACGGTTGCCAATTTAAAGAAATTCAATCATGAGCGAATCGATAGGGATGAAAACACTTTCGAAAAGGTTATCGCCGTCGGCGTAACCGGTATCCCACCGAAAGCGGAGAGGATGATTAGGTTTTTAATCGAAGCTGGTTTGCTCTACGAAACTGACGATATTTCACATGGTCCGGGAAGAAAATTAAGGCGTTTCATCCCACACATTGTTCTTTTACTTGAAGGCAGAGTGCTCACTAAAAGCAGAGGGTTTAAATCGTCTGAACTGCTAGAGATACTGAAAAGAAAATCCGCAAAGCATCCGTCGAGGCCGTCGTTTGAGGCAATCATAGCTAAAGACAAATTATCTATGCTAAACCTCAATCTCCCACCTTGTCATAACTGTCAAGCGGAACGCATGACTGAAAAGCAGAAGTTCTGCCATGAGTGTGGCAAGCCTTTAATCGATCACTCGACATTTAAAGAATGCATGGCAAAACCACTTAATGAACTTCCTTTGACGAAATTTCAAATTAAAGCGATTGACACATTTACTAGCTTCAAAACCGTCGAGGATGTTATTCGGAGTCAAGATCCCGCTAATGAGCTTCAAAAAGCACACAGGGTCAAAGCTGCTAGGGCGGAAGATATATATAGAAGAATTAATCAATGGGTTAATGAGTTTCTAGTATGAAAGCCAAGCAAACGCCGTACAAGAGCCTCGTGTCTGGTCCAAGGACCTCATCCAAGTTTGACTCAACGATTTATTTTAGAGATGTCGAGCTAATAGACTCATCGCCGATTGAACGCTTTATTAGTCAGCGTGAAATTTTAACAAAAATTCTTGGCAAAGAAGATGACTCTGAAGAATGGAGAATCAAAGCAAACCTTGCGATTATTGGAATTGTATCAGGCGTTGAATCATATTTCCGAGCAATAATTAGACGAGTTCTCATATCTGATGAGGACTCTAGAGCACACAGCTACAGAAATAAGGTCTCTTACGGGGCTGTTCTTTTCCATCTCTCTCATTTATTGCCAGAGGCGTTACTTGAAGACAGCACATTCGTGAGTAAAGAAACAATATTAAGAAATGTAAAAAGCTTTCTAGGGCTACCAATTAACCCTCAGCAGGTTCCTGCTCTGGATACTGCTCTTGATGAGTTTGAAAAAGTTTGTCATCTCAGGCACTGTATAGCTCATCGCTCAGGACTTTTAGGTTCAAAAAACGCCATCGAGTTAGGGCTTGATAAGTTTTCTATTTATTTAGAGAAGCCCATATCGCCAACGCTCGATTCAGTCAATAATGTATTTAATATCTGCCAGAATTTAGTTCTCGAATTCAATGATCAGATATTTGATTGTATTGTTACGCGTTCGATTCCCAAAGGAATCTGGACTGGTGACCTGAGGAAAGATAAAAAAATCTATTCAGCTCTTTTCGCGACTTTTTCACCTACACCTAACGACATGGATGAGTTAAGAAAGTCTTATCGAAGTTTTACTAACCACTTCGGAATCTAAAGTTTGTCGATGCGGCTCAGGCTTTAAGTGTTTCTTTGCGTGTTCGTAAAGTTCCTTATAAATATAGCCGTAAATAGGTTGGAAGGGTGAAAATAAGATTTTAGTTTCTGGCTTGAAGTCATGTATTTTCGGATATGTTTTGAAGTTATTGTGTAGATCAGCTATCTTGTATATTAACTAGATTATTTGGGAGGCATGCATGGAAAGCATGAGTTGGGACAAACTGCTGAATAACACTCGTCTTGGAGGTCGGCCTCCTAAGTCTGAGTTAGGCCGTTCGCCTTTTCACTCAGACCATGACAAGGTGATTTTTTCTGGTGCTTTCAGACGCCTTGCAAGAAAGACTCAGGTACATCCGCTCGCCACTAATGACCATGTTCATAATCGTCTCACGCATAGCTTAGAAGTTGCCTGTGTTGGACGCACACTAGGTGTGAGAGTAGGCCAAGAGCTTCTGAATGAAAGGCTTATCCCTGAACAACATTCGGCTTCTGATATTGGTGATATTGTCCAAACTGCTTGTCTTGCTCATGACATTGGCAACCCTCCCTTTGGGCACACAGGTGAAGAGGCTATACGTCACTGGTTCTCCAATGATGTCGGGGCAAAGATAATTGAGCGGCTTCCATTCAATGAAGCTGCTGACTTGCGTAGGTTTGAAGGTAATGCCCAAGGGTTTAGGGTTTTAACTACCTCAGAGTATCATCCCTATGAAGGGGGGATGCGTCTAACCTATGCGTCACTTGGAGCTTTTATTAAGTATCCTTGGCTGGCAGGGGATGCTCTTAACATGCAAAGGCCGATTCAGAATAAATACGGTATTTACTGCTCTGAGTTGGGTTTGTTTAATGAAGTGGCTGATGCTACTGGTTTGTTAAAGCTGGGTGATGGTTGGCGGTGTCGCCATCCACTGGCTAATTTGATGGAAGTCTCTGATGACTTCTGCTATGCCATTCTTGATTTAGAGGATGGTGTAGAGATGGGTATCCTTGACTGGGATAAAGTCTTTGAAATTTTATGCCTTGTCCTTAGCGACTACCAGAAGGATCAACTTGTCAAAGAAATTCAAGGCATGAAAGTTGGCCGTAGGCTCTCTATGGTTCGTGGAAAAGTTATTTCAGCTTTTGTAGATGCTGGAGCGACGGCCTTCATGAATAACCATAATGAAATTATGACAGGTAAGGTGTTAGGTATCTTAGACCTTTGTGATAAGAACGTGCGTGAATGTGTATCAGCCGCCAAGGGTCTTGCTCGTGATGAAATTTTCCAACATCCGAGGAAGGTTGAGTTAGAAATCGGGGCTTACAGCACAATTTCTACGCTTCTTAACGTTAGCTGTTCTGCAGCTTTGGAATATGTCAGAAAGGGCGGTGTGGCTGATTCGAAGACTAGAAGGGTGGTTGAGCTTCTTGGGTTAGACTTGAAGAATTTAGATGCTAGCGGGGCTGTTTCCAAGGAGTACGGTGCAATCATGCAGGTTCTGGATTACGTGAGCGGTATGACAGATAACTATGCCATGCACTTGGCTCGACAGTTTAGTGGTATGGGGGGGGAGCGAATCTAGGTGGCTTGGCTCGCTGGATCGGTGGTAAACTGGCGTTCTAGCAAAAACCTCCTTATTCTTTTTTTGAAAGCTAAGTCTTCTTGATATTGCCAAATAGTTGCACTTATAACTTTTTGGCTGTTGCTTTTCAAAAAATGTCATTTTTGGCTGCAAGGCCTAAGTACAGTTCGCTCTGGTAGCAGCCGAATTTGTGTTTCTTGTAGCCCAGGGAGTCGGCGTGGCGTGCGGTCCAGGGGTATTTCAGGTAGGTCCCCAGGGTGGCGTAGGTCAGGCGCGTACCACCGTCGAATTGATGGTATTCAAGCTGGGTCAGCACCCGGAAACCCTGGGCGTTGCCCTCGAAGTTGAGGAAATCGCCTCGTTCGGCGTCAGTCATTGCGTCGAGCCAGCCGCGCCCCGCCGCTTGCTGGAACCAATGGCGAATGGCGTCCTCGCCTGAGTGGCCGAACGGCGGGTTACCGATGTCGTGGGCCAGGCACGCCGATTGTACGACCATGCCCAAGTCGCTCGGCTCGCACCAGTCGGGCAGGGCGCCGCGCAGGGTTTCGCCGACCCGCATGCCCAGAGAACGGCCCACGCAACTGACTTCCAGGGAGTGGGTCAGGCGCGTGTGGATATGGTCGTTGCTGGACACCGGATGCACTTGGGTCTTGCGGCCGAGGCGGCGGAAGGCGCCGGAAAAGATGATGCGGTCGTGGTCTTTGTGGAAAGGGCTGCGGCCAAGTTCATGCGGGCTGTGCAGGGGTTTTCCGAGGCGTTCGCGGGTAAGCAGGGTGGGCCAATCCAAGGCTGGTTCTCTCCGTCAGGTGACTGATGGGCTAGCTTCCCGTTTCGCGCCCCTGGCCGCAAGGGGGACTACAGATGCGCGGGCGGGCAGGCACCGGCCTCTGGTGAAAGAGGCGGGTGCCTGGGCACAACGAAAGATTGCCGGCTCAGGGTTTGCGCGAGGTGCTTAGGGCCATCTTTATCAGTGGCAGTAGGCTGGTGCCGAGCCCGACGAGGCGGGTCAGGCGCCCGACGCCGCCACTCTTGGCGCCTTTACCGGTGAAAAAGCCCAGCAGCGTCACAGCGGCCACGCCCCACAGCGGCGCATGCTTGATGCCCAGGCCCTGTTGCCAGTTCTGGGTCATTGCGCGCATGCGCTGCAAGGGTTGCAGCAATTGCTGGGATTCATGGCGAATTTCTTGGCGATGCATCTCCATGCGCAGGCGGATCAAGGCCTTGCGCATTTCGCGGCGAGAATGGCTTTGCGGGATGTCAGGCAGGTTCATGGCAGCAGGCGCTCCCGGTCGTTGGCCAGTTCTTCCAGGGTGGCGTTGAATGGCGAGGATTCGTCATAGATCGCCGCCCGCAGGCGCATGGCGCAGAACAATGCGGCCAGGGAATAGAAGACGCACAAGCCGATGATGCCCGCCAGGCGATAGCTGTCCCACAGCAGGATCAGCACCAGCGCCGAGAGCCCCACGAGCAACAGCAGGGCAAACACCAGGGCTAGCCCGGCGAACAACAGCAGGCTCACTGTGCGGGCTTTCTGCTCCTGCAATTCGATGCCGAACAACTCGACATGGCTGTGTAGCAAACCTAGGAAAGCGGCGCCTAGGCGCCGCGACGAGGTGCCGGGGGCGGAGTCGGAATCGCCGATAGCCATATCAGCGCCGAGTTGCCAGCAAGCCGATCAGGAAGCCCACACCGGCCGCGATGCCCACCGATTGCCAAGGGTTGGCCTGCACGTAGTCTTCAGTGGCGGTGACCGCCGCTTGGCCACGCTCGCGTAGCGAATCCTGGGACAGTTGCAGGGTTTCGCGGGCGCGCAGCAGGCTGTCGTGGATCTGCCCGCGCAACTCATCGGCTTGATCGCCGGCCAGGGTGGCGGTGTGTTCCAGCAAACGTTCGGTGTCGTTCACCAGGGTTTGAAAATCCGCCATCAGTATTTCTTGAGCAGTCTTTGCTGTTTTGCTGGCCATGGTGATCTCCGTAGGTGGCTTGTGTGTGATTCGAGTATTGGGCGCGTGGGAAGGTTCAGTGCAATTGGCTGGTACAGCTTTTGCTTTGTGCTGGTGCATCGCCGCTTGGGTTTTGCGCTGAAAACGCGCGCCGAGTGATGAAAACCTTAACCTAAATAACTGAAACCTGCGGAAATACCCTAGCGGCAATTTGCCCCATTGTTGATTCCTGCGCCAAAGCGGTTCACCGAAGAAGAAACCGCGCCCCGCCCAGGTGCCAATTTGGTGCGTAAAAAGCGTTCGCGAGCTGCTTTGGTGCTTTTTCCTGCCTGTGGGGCTGCCCTCCAATGGACCATTTGCAAAGCGCCGTGACCAGCCTGGTCCACGGCTCCAACACGTTGTTTATCCTCATGGGCGCAGTCATGGTGCTGGCCATGCACGCCGGGTTCGCTTTCCTTGAAGTGGGCACGGTGCGCCAGAAGAACCAGGTCAATGCTTTGTGCAAGATCCTCAGTGATTTTGCCGTCTCGACCCTGGCCTACTTCTTTATCGGTTATTGGATTTCCTACGGCGTCAGCTTCATGCAGCCGGCGGCGGTGCTCAGCGCCGACCACGGGTATGGGCTGGTGAAGTTCTTTTTCCTGCTGACGTTTGCCGCGGCCATCCCGGCGATTATTTCCGGCGGCATCGCCGAACGGGCCCGGTTCGCCCCGCAGCTGTGCGCGACGGCGCTGATCGTGGCGTTCGTCTACCCGTTCTTCGAGGGCCTGGTGTGGAACGGCAATTTCGGCCTGCAAGCCTGGCTGCAAGGGCGGTTTGGCGCGCCGTTCCACGACTTTGCCGGCTCCGTGGTGGTGCATGCCATGGGCGGTTGGCTGGCGCTGGCGGCGGTGTTGCTGCTGGGGCCGCGCCAGGGGCGCTACCGCGATGGGCGCTTGGTGGCGTTCGCGCCGTCGAGTATTCCGTTTCTGGCCCTGGGGTCGTGGATTTTGATTGTCGGCTGGTTCGGCTTCAACGTGATGAGCGCCCAGACCCTGCAAGGGGTCAGTGGCCTGGTGGCGGTCAACTCGCTGATGGCCATGGTGGGTGGCACCGTGGCGGCGCTGGTAGTAGGGCGCAACGACCCGGGCTTTCTGCATAACGGCCCGCTGGCCGGGCTGGTGGCGGTTTGCGCCGGCTCCGACGTGATGCACCCCTTGGGGGCGCTGGTGACCGGTCTGATCGCCGGGGCGCTGTTCGTCTGGTGCTTCACCGCCGCCCAGGGCAAATGGCGGATCGACGACGTATTGGGGGTGTGGCCCTTGCATGGCGTGTGCGGCGTCTGGGGCGGGATTGCCTGCGGGGTGTTCGGCCAGCAAATGCTCGGTGGTATCGGCGGGGTCAGCCTGGCAAGCCAGTTGCTCGGCACCGCCCTGGGCGTGTTGGTGGCCCTGGCCGGCGGCTTTGCCGTGTACGGCGCGATCAAGTACGGCCATGGCCTGCGCCTGAGCCAGGAAGAGGAGTACTACGGCGCCGACCTGTCGATCCACAAGATTGGCGCCATCAGCCAGGATTGAGGCGCTGCTCTGTAGCAAGCGGGCGAGCCCGCTTGCTAAGGGGGTCAGCCGCCCAGCAACCGTGCTTCGCAGGCTTCAATGGCGGCCAGAGGGCCGGACATCAGCACCTTGTCGCCGGCCCGTAGCGCGGTGGTGCCTTCCACCGCCAGTTCCGCGCCTTCGCGTTGTACCGCTTGAATGTCCACCCCCAGCAGTTCCAACGCCAGGTCACTGAGGGTCAGGCCGCAGGCATGGGCGTCGGGCGCCAGGTTGACCGCGTGCATCAGCACCTTGGGCTGGCCGCGATTGTCCAGCAGGTTGCCCTGGGCGCCGTGATAGAAGCCGTGGAGTAAGCGGTAGCGGGTCTGGCGCACTTCGTCGACGCGAGCCTGGGCCTGCTCTTCGGGCAGGCCGAGCATCACCAGGGCATGGGAGGCGAGCATCAGGCTCGACTCCAGCAACTCCGGCACCACCTCGTTGGCGCCGGCGGCCTGCAACTCGCTCAACTGACTGTCGTCGCGGGTACGCACCAAAATCTGCACCTGCGGGTTGAGGCGTCGCGCCTCCTTGAGCACCGTCAGGGCGATGTCGGTCTTGTCGACGGCGATCACCAGCAAGCGTGCGCGGTCCAGGCCCACGGCGCTGAGCAGCTCGCCGCGGCGCGAGTCGCCGTAGTGCACGCAGCTTTCGCCGGCGGCGGCTTCCTGCACCCGCACCGGGTCGTCGTCCAGGGCGATGAAGGTTTGTTTTTCACGGCGCAGGAAACGGCCGATGGACTGGCCCACGCGGCCATAACCGCAGATCACCACGTGGCCGTGAAACCCGGCGTTGAGGGCCGTGATTTCGTCGAGCTTGGCCTCTTCGTTGGGTTTGCGGTGCAGGCGCGCCGCGATGCCTGGCGCGGCCCGCAGCAGCAGCGGCGTGAGCACCATAGAGCAGAAGGTGGCGGCCAGCAGCAGGCCGCTGATCTCGGCGGGCATGAGTTGGCTTTGCTGCATCTGCGCCATCAGGGCGAAGCAGAATTCGCCGCCCTGGGCCAGCGCCAGGCCACTGCGCCATGCCGTTTCGCCGTCGCTGCCGCGCCACTTCACCAGTGCGGCGACAATGGCGCCCTTGACCAGCAGCAGGCCCAGGGTCAGGCCCAGAATCAGCAGGCTGTGGCTGACGAACAATTGCAGGTCGATGAGCATGCCGATGCTGACGAAAAACAGCCCCAGCAGGATGTCGCGAAAGGGCCGGATATCGGCCTCGATCTGATGGCGGTAGTGGCTTTCCCCCAGCAGCATGCCCGCCAGGAACGCCCCCAGTGCCGGCGACAGGCCCAGCAAGTGGGTCAGCCACGCCGTCATCAACACAATCACCAGGGCCAGCAGCACGAACAGTTCGGCGGAATGGGACGCGGCCACCTCATGGAACAGCCGCGGCAGCAGCCAGCGGCTGGCCAGGGCCAGGCCGACGAACAGGATCACGGTCTTGACCAGGGTGATCGGCAGCGCCCAGTACCAGGCCTGGTCGCTCTGGCCGGCAAACACCGGCACCAGGGTCAGTAGCAACACCGCGACCACGTCCTGGAACAACAACACGCCAATGGCGTTCTGGCCGTGGCTGCTGAAAATCTCCCCCAGGCTGGTCAGCTCCTTGCTGACGATGGCGGTCGACGACAACGCCAGCCCCGCGCCAAGCATCAGCGCTACGGCCAGCGGCATGCCGAACAGGCTCAGCACGCCCCCCAGCAACAGGCCGCTTATCAGCACTTGCAGGCTGCCCAGGCCAAACACCACGCGGCGCAGGGCGAGCATTTTCGACAGGGAGAATTCCAGGCCCAGGGAAAACAGCAGGAACACCACCCCCAGTTCCGCCAGGTCCGGCAGGTGCTCGCTGTCATTCACCCAGTCGAACGCGGTGGGCCCCACCAGCAGGCCGACACACAGGTAGCCCAGCACGGGTGGCAGTTGCAGGCGCCGGAACAGCGCGATCACCACCAGCGATGAGGCAAGAATGATTAACAGGTTGGCGAACACAGGCGTCTCCGGTCAGGGGCGTGGAATACACAGCGTAGAGGCAAAAAAAGCCGCGAGTTTCGTTTAATCGCGCCTGTGGCTTACTGACGCAGGTCAGGGGTTGGCCCGATGGCTGCCATCAGTGCGCCATGGGGCTAGACTATGGGCCCGTCTCTTTTCGGTTTTTTGTCATGCCTCCTGAATGTCAGCTGTACGGCACCCTGGGTTGCCACCTGTGCGAACTGGCCGAAGAGGTCCTCATGCCATTGGTCGAGCACGGCTTGATGGTGGAACTGGTGGATATCGGCGAAAGCGAAGCGTTGGTCGAGGCCTATGGCCTGCGCATCCCGGTGCTGCGGCGCATCGATACCGGCGCCGAATTGGGCTGGCCGTTCGACGCTGAGCAAGTGGTGAACTTTTTGCAATGACGGTCGCCTCCATTGGTCGCGGCCCTCGGTAATCGGTTGGCCAGGGGCACGATATTCGTTTACTGTATGCGTATACAGTTATTCGAGTGTCGCGCCACCTCTCGAGGTGGCGAGGCCCGCACGTCGAGGGATGCACCATGGTCAATGTCGAACAATTGAAGAACAGCGTGAACCGGATGTCCGCCGACGTCGTCCGTGAAGCGGTGCTGGAACTGCGCCTGGATGGGTTGGTCACCGAAGGCAAGACGCCGTTCGGCAAAGTGCATTTCAATACCTGTTTTGCAGAGATCGAAGCCCTGTTCCAGCGTGCTGGCTACCACCGCCAATTGGATGTGGTGGGCTACCAGGGTCTTCTTTATGCCCTGTATGACCCGGCGCGCTGGGAAGCGGTCGATGTGCTGCGCTGGCTCAAGGACTTCACCGAAGCCGCCGCCGAGGCCGGTGTGACCACGGCCTGAGGCAGCGGGCTAGGTTCGCGGGCACCGTTGCCGGATAATGCCGGCCAGCATTTGGCCAGAGTCCTGTTATGTCTACCTCATCGTTCAGCGCTGCGCAGCACCAAGCCAGCACCCTGTACCTGCCACCCGGCGCGTGGCCGACGGTGCTCGATTGCCTGTGCGAGCATTTTCGCGCCATCAGCCGCCAGCAGTGGCTGGACCGCATTGCCCGGGGCCGGGTGCTCGATGGCAATGGCGCGCCGATCAATGCCGACCTGCCGTACCGCGAAGGCCTGCGCATCCATTACTTTCGCGAAGTGGCCGCTGAAAAACCGATCCCGGTGCAGGAACACATCCTCTACGCCGACGAACACCTGGTGGTGGCTGACAAACCCCACTTTCTGCCCGTGACCCCGGCGGGCGAGTACGTCGAGCAAACCTTGTTGCGCCGCCTCATCCGGCGCCTGGATAACCCGCACCTGGTGCCCCTGCACCGCATCGACCGGCACACGGCGGGGCTGGTGCTGTTCTCGGCCAACCCGCAGAGCCGGGCGGCGTATCAGTCGCTGTTCCCCACGCGCCAGATCGACAAGCACTACGAAGCCATCGCCCGGGCGCTGCCCCAATGGGCGTTCCCCTTGGTGCACAAAAGCCGTTTGGTGGAAGGCGAGCCGTTTTTCCGCATGCGCGAAAGTGCGGGGGTGAGCAACACTGAAACCCGGGTGACGGTGCTTGAGCAAAACGGCGAGTGGTGGCGCTACGGGTTGTTCCCGGTCACCGGCAAGAAACACCAGTTGCGGGTACACATGAGTGCGCTGGGGGCGGGGATCTGCAACGACCCGTTCTACCCAGAGGTACTCAAGGACGCCCCGGACGACTACACCAGGCCTCTCAAACTGCTGGCCCAGAGCCTGCGCTTTGTCGACCCCCTCAGTGGTGAGGCGCGCCACTTCGAGAGCCTTCTGACCCTGGATTGGTAAGGCCTACAAAAGCAAAAACCCGCACGGGGCGGGTTTTTGCATCAAGGCCTGGGCTTACAGGTCTTTGACGGTGCGCACCTGGTCCTTGTTGATACGGGTTTGCTTGCCGTCCAGTTGTTCAAACTCATAGAAGCCGGATTCTTCATCGTACTGCGGGGTATCGACAGCCTGGATTTCACGGCCGTCGTTGAGCGTAATCACTGTTGGCGAAGCGCAACCGGCGAGGGTGGCGAGGCCCAGTGCGAGCATCAGGGAGGCGAGGGTCCGTTGAGTCATGGTGTTTCTCCGAAAGTGAATACTTTGAGTACTGACGTTCTGACGTATACATCGCGAGCAAGTTCCATGGCTAGTGTCATTCTGACACTTCGCCAGGGCGATCCAGCAACTGCGGTGTGTTGAGGTTGGCCAGGCGCGGGTCGTTGGCCGGGCACGGCAAGGCCTGTGCGGCCAATTGCCGCATGACCTTGCCGGGGCTGCGCTCGCCGTGGGCCCAGGCGTTTTCAAAGGCTGGCGCCAGGGCTGTGGGGATGACGCACAGCAACGGCTCCCAATGCTCGCCGTGGCGCAGCATCAGGGGTTTATCTGGCTGTTGGCGGGCGGCGTCGCGCATGGCGTGGAGCAACGCGGCGTCCAGTTGCGGCACATCGCAGGGCAGCACCAGCAAGTAGTCGTGGCGGGCGGCGGCCAGGCCAGCGCGGATACCGGCCAGGGGCCCGGGGAAATCGGCGCAGTCGTCGTGCACCAAGCGGTCGGCGTAGGGCGCATACAGCTCCAGGTTGCGGTTGCACGAGACGATCAGGTCGTCCGTCAGCCCCCGCGTGAGGCGGTGCAGGTGGGCGATCAAGGGCTCGCCGCGCCAGGGCAGCAGGCCTTTGTCCTGGCCGCCCATGCGCTGGCCGCGGCCACCGGCCAGCAACAGGATCGAACAGGGCGGCAGCGGGGGCAGGGTGGTCATGGTGCCTCGCAACAGGGCTTGAAAATGGGGCGCTGTGATATAACACCCGGCCGTGTCTCCTACAACTGGATCGAGCCTATGAACGCCAAGGCTGAAGTGCCTTTCGCCCCGCTGAACATCGCGGTGCTGACCGTCAGCGATACCCGCACCCTGGACACCGACACCTCGGGCCAGGTGTTCGTCGACCGCCTCACGGCTGCCGGCCACCACCTTGCGGCGCGGGTGCTGCTTAAGGATGACCTGTACAAAATCCGTGCTCAGGTCGCCACCTGGATCGCCGAAGACGTGGTGCAAGTGGTGCTGATTACCGGTGGCACCGGGTTCACCGGCCGTGACAGCACGCCCGAAGCGGTCACCTGCCTGCTGGACAAGCAAGTCGATGGCTTTGGCGAGCTGTTCCGCCAGATCTCGGTGGCCGACATCGGCACCTCCACCGTGCAGTCCCGCGCCCTGGCCGGCATGGCCAACGGCACCCTGGTGTGCTGCCTGCCGGGTTCGACCAACGCGGTGCGCACCGGTTGGGACGGCATCCTCGCCGAGCAACTGGACGCGCGCCACCGCCCGTGCAATTTCGTGCCCCACCTCAAGCAAGCCGCACCTTGTGAAAGCCGTGGATAAGCCCGGCAAGAACGGCGCCCTGATGCCCGTCGAAGCGGCCCTGGCGCGGTTGCTGGAAATGGCGGGCGGCGCACCCATCACCGCCGATGAAGAACTGCCCTTGGCCCAGGTCCAGGGCCGGGTACTGGCCCAAGACCTGGTCGCCACCCTCGATTTGCCGCCCTGGCCCAATAGCGCCATGGATGGCTACGCCTTGCGCGTGGCCGATTGGACGGGCCAGGCCTTGCCCGTGAGCCAGAAAGTGTTCGCCGGCCAGGCGCCCGAACCCTTGCTGCCCGGCACCTGCGCGCGGATCTTCACCGGCGCGCCCGTGCCCGCCGGCGCGGACTGCGTGGAAATGCAGGAAAACGCCCAGGTGCAGGACGACGGTCGCGTGAGCTTCAGCCAAGCGCTGCACAGCGGTCAGAACATTCGCCCGCAAGGCCAGGAAACCACCGTGGGCGAAGTGGTGCTGAACGCCGGCACACGCCTGGGGCCGATCGAACAAGGCTTGGCCGCCACCCTGGGCAACGCCCGCTTGCGCGTGGTGCGCCGCGGCCGGGTGGCGGTGTTGTCCACCGGCGACGAGTTGCTCGAACCGGGCCTGCCCCTGGGCCCAGGGCAGATCTACAACAGCAACCGCGTGCTGCTGTGCAGTTGGTTGCAGCGCCTGGGCTGTGAGGTGGTCGACGCCGGGATCTTGCCCGACGACCTGGCCACCACCCGCCGCCGTTTGGCGGAACTGGGGGACGTGGACCTGATCCTCTCCACTGGCGGGGTATCGGTAGGCGAGGCGGATTTCCTCGGTGTGGCCCTGCGCGAGGAGGGCGAGCTGGCCCTGTGGAAACTCGCCATCAAACCCGGTAAACCCCTGACCTGCGGGCATTTTCGCGGTGTGCCGGTGATTGGCCTGCCCGGCAACCCGGCATCCACCCTGGTGACCTTCGCCCTGTTGGCGCGGCCTTACCTGTTGCGGCGCATGGGCGTGCAAGCGGTCGAGCCGCTGAAATTCCCGGTGCCCGCCGGGTTCGCCTGGCCTAAACCGGGCAACCGTCGCGAGTACCTGCGTGCACGCCTGGAGCAGGGCCGCGCCATCATTTACCGCAACCAGAGTTCCGGGGTGCTGCGCAGCGCGGCGTGGGCCGAGGGCCTGGTGGAAGTGATGGAAGGCAGCACGCTGGTGGAGGGCGATTGGGTCAATTTCATCCCCCTAAGCGAAGTGTTGGGTTGAAGTGCCCGGCACGCCGCCGGACTTTTTCGCCACTGTCATAGGTCAACATCCTCTGAGGTTTCTCAATGACGGGAGTGACGAGTCATGGCTGAGCGCAAGGCGTTGTTGATTTTGCACGGCAAGCAGGCGCTGAACGAGGACGTGCGTGCCGCCGTCCAGGCCAAGCGCGACGAGGGCTGGGACCTGGCGGTGCGCCTGACCTGGGAGGCCGGCGATGCCCAGCGCCTGGTGCAGGAAGCGATCGGCGCCGGTTACCGGCAACTGATCGCCGGTGGCGGTGATGGCACCTTGCGCGACATTGCCGAGGCCATCGCCCACAGCGCCGAGCCGGTGAGCCTGGTGCTGCTGCCCCTGGGCACCGCCAATGATTTTGCGCGGGCGGCCGGGGTTCCGCTGGAGCCGTTGCCGGCCCTGAACCTGCTCGACGTGCCGGCCCAGGCCATTGACCTGGGGGTCGTGGGCGAGCAGGTGTTCCTCAACATGGCCACCGGCGGTTTCGGCAGCCAGGTCACCGCCAACACCTCCGAAGACCTGAAAAAAGTCCTCGGCGGTGCGGCGTACCTGTTCACCGGGTTGACGCGCTTCAGCGAGCTACACGCCGCCCATGGCGAACTGCACGGGCCGGATTTCCACTGGAAGGGCGACCTGCTGGCCCTGGGCATCGGCAACGGCCGCCAGGCCGGTGGCGGGCAGGTGCTGTGCCCCCACGCCCTGGCCGATGATGGCCTGTTGGATATCAGTATCCTGCCCGCGCCCCAGGAAGTGGTGAGCACCTTGCGCGACCTGCTCAGCGGGGGGTTGGGCATCGACAACATGTTCGTGCGCGCGCGCCTGCCCTGGGTCGAGATCACCGTGGCCGAAGGCCTGTACATCAACCTTGATGGCGAACCGCTGGAGGGCGACCACTTGCGCTTCGAAGCGCGGCCGGGGGCTTTGCGCGTGCATTTGCCGGCGGATTCGCCGGTGCTGGGGGCTAGTCGTCGAGGCTGATGATCTGCTCGCGTACGGCAAACAGCACTAGGCCGGCGACGTCGAAAATCTGCAAGCGCTTCATGATTTGCGAGCGGTGGGCTTCCACGGTCTTGATGCTCAGGTTCAGGCCGTTGGCGATTTCCCGGGTGGACTTGCCGCGCACGATCAAACGCAGGATTTCCAACTGCCGCGCCGTCAGGCTGTGCCGTGGCGGTGGTGTGTTGCGGGCCAGGTGCAAGGCCTGGTTGATAACCGTGTGGGCGATGGCCGGGCTCAGGTAGCGCTCGTTGTTGCGCAGGGCCGCCAAGGCCTGCTCGAGTTCGGTGGCGGTGGTGTCCTTGAGCAGATAGCCGTGTGCGCCGGACTCCAGGGTTTGCATGATGAGGTCCGGGTCGGTGTGCATCGACAGGATCAACACCTTGCTCTGCGGGCGCCTGGCCTTGAGGCGGCGCAGGGCCTCCAGGCCCCCGGTGTGCTTCATCGACAGGTCCAGCAGGACGATGTCCGGGGCCAGGGCCTCGACCAGCTCCAGCAGTTGCGCGCCGTCATTGGCTTCGCCCACCACGGCATACCCGGGAATATCCAGCACCAGGGCGCGCACGCCGGCGCGGATCAGCGAGTGGTCGTCCACCAGCAGCAAATTGCAGGTCAATGGATCGCCTTAGGGGCGCTGGCGCGCTCCCGTGCCCGTGGCGCCCAGGGAAACAGCGCTTCGATGCGCGTGCCTTGGCCCGGTTCGCTCGTGACGTGCAAGGTGCCGCCCAACTGATCGATGCGCTCGGCCATCCCCGCCATTCCCGACTGCCCCGCCGGCCCTGGGTATTGCTGCGGGGAAAAGCCCTGGCCGTCGTCACAGATCGACAGCCGCAAGCCCTGGGGCTGGCGCTGCAACTGGATCACCAGGTTCTGCGCCTGGGCGTGGCGCAGGATATTGGTGACAGCTTCCTGGGTGACACGAAACGCGGCCACGGTCATTTCTTCGGGGATCCCGGTCAAGCGCTGCTGGCATTCCAGGCTCCAGTGCAGCGAGGTGTTGGCCAGGGTCTTGAGCAGGTGCGCGCGCAGGCTCGCTTCCAGGCCCAGGCTGGCCAACTGCCGTGGGTTGAGGATGGCCGAAACGTCGCGCACCTTTGCCAGGGTTTCTTCCAGGGTTTCGCACAGCGTCGCGCATTGCCCTTGCAGCTCTTCGGGCAAACGGCGCTTGAGCCAATCGCTTTGCAGCTTGGCGGCGGTGAGAAGCTGGCCGATGTCGTCGTGTAACTCGCGGCTGAGGCGGTGGCGCTCGTTTTCCTGCACTTGCAGCAGGCGCTCGGCCAACTCCTGAGGCTCGAACTTGATCGATTTACGCGAATAGAAGTGGTGCACGCCCAGGCTGGCCAGGGCGGCGAGGTCAAGGATCAGCAGCGCCAGCGGCATGCCGTGGGAACTGGCGAAGGCCAGCAGGTTGCCCAGGGCCGAAAGGGCGCATAGCACGAAGGTCAGCCGTAGGGCCTGCTTTTGCGAGGGGGGCCAGGTCAAGAGTGGTTTCAAGCTAGCGTACATAGCCAAAGGCGCCAGTGAATGTTCGCTGCGGAAGGACCGGTCTGGTCGGCTGACAGCGCCAGGTCCGGACCATGCAAAGTCGTTTTCAAACTGGCGGGATCCGTGTGTTTGAAGCGAGTTTTACACCGAGACTAAATCCGCGTCCGGGTTGGAATCAATAAGCCATTAGTGGCGTAATAATGGTCGGCATACTATCACCTTGCATACCGTTGGTCGCGCTCGGTCTATTGATTTGGGACATCAGTCAACAACTGAAGTTGGTACGAAAGTTCCACGTTCTGACAGGTTTCCCCAATAGGGTAAAAAAGCCGTGAAAGTTGCGCGGGTTTTGTTGTTTGGCGGGCGAAGTTTTTTACCGGTATTGCAAGTTCCAACCCTCTAAGGGGCTGTTTTAAGAGGCAAGTTTAAATGCATTAACTCGCCTTGCCGGGCACCCACTAAGTGCGTGGCAGCACACACTGCAAAGAAACTGGTTCAGGCGCGTCACGCCGGGCCTTGGGCGAAGGTCGCCACGGCCAGGGGCTTGGCCTGGTAGGCCGGCGGTGGTGGCGCCAGGCCCAGGTGGCGGGCGAGCACGTCGAGCAGGGCGGTTTGCTCGTTGTCGTCCAGGGCCAGTTTGCCGGTGCGCGCATCGATCAACTCCAGTTGCCAGGCCAGCAGGGTCAGGCAATCGTGCAGGGCTAGCAGGGCTGGCTCGGCCAGTTCCTGATGCCGCGGGTCACGGCTGAGCAAGGCGTGGATCTGCCGGCAAAACGGCGCGATGACCGACAGCGCCAAGGCGTCGGCGGCGCCGGCCAGTTTGAGCAAGGTGGCCTGCAGGCACTCGATGGCGTCCCGGTCATTGAGTATCAATTGCAGGTGACTGAGGCAGTCTTCTGACTTGGCCAGGAGCGTTTCGGCTTCGAGGAGAAACTCGGGGAAGCGCCGCTGCCATTCCTTCGCGTCGTTCAACATGCTTTTCTCCACAACATTATTGAATGTGAGAGGGGAATGTCGCGTGTGGCGAACGATCGCAATTTAGTTGGGCGCTCGGAATCTTGTATGTAGTCCACTTCCGAAAGTTTACGCACTGAAACAATTGTGTGCGCTATTTCACTTTCTTGTGGGGTTGCAGCATGGTAGGGGCTTGGGTCTTGCGCTGGCCAGGCATGAACGCCAGGAAAGACTGGGCGACGAGCGGCGTTTGTCCAAGGTTCGGGTATCACGAACAAAAGCCTGACTCCATTCATGCAATGAGAATGGCGTCACATTAATGGCTATTGGAAAGGGCGAATATCAGGCCGTGCCTGAGTGCCCATAGGGGAATCCCTTAGGCACAGGAACTTTCTGCCGGGAGGTGGGTCTGGCAGCAGTGATGGCAAAGTAATATGACTGATATCAGTAAAGCATGATGTTAATGTGACATCAATGCTCGATCGTGGCATTTTGTCGGCAGGGTCAAGGTCCGGCGGTAGCCGCCGATAACTCTGTTTAGTGAATTCATCAGAACAAGCCCAGGAGTCATTAATGGCCGGCATTCTCGACACGGTAGACCAACGCACTCAACTGGTGGGTGAGAATCGCCTGGAAATCCTCATGTTCCGCCTGGCCGGGCGACAGTTGTTCGCGATCAACGTGTTCAAGGTCCAGGAAGTGCTGCAACTGCCCAAACTGACCCTGATGCCCCAGCGCCACCCGTTCGTGTGTGGCGTAGTCAACCTGCGCGGCCAGACCCTGCCGGTGATCGACCTGTCCCAGGCCATCGGCATGCGCCCCCTGGTGCCGGGGCCCGACAGCACCATCATCGTCACTGAGTACAACCGTTCGGTGCAGGCATTTTTGGTGGGCGGCGTGGACCGCATCGTCAACATGAACTGGGAAGCCATCCTGCCGCCGCCCACCAGTGCCGGCCGCCAGCACTACCTGACCGCCATCAGCAAGGTGGACGAGCAGTTGGTGGAAATCATCGACGTCGAAAAAGTACTGGCCGAAATCGTGCCGTACAACGCCAAGGTCTCGCGCGACAAGCTCGACGACCCGCTGCTGGCGCGGGCCATTGGCCGCGAAGTGCTGCTGGTGGATGACTCCAAGGTGGCGCTGTCGCAGTTGCGCGACACGTTGTCGCAACTGGGGGTGAAGATGCACGTGGCCAGTGACGGCCTCAAGGCGTTGAACATGCTCAAGGCCTGGGCCGACAGCGGCGTGGTGATGACCGACAAACTGCTGATGATCTTCACCGACGCCGAAATGCCAGAAATGGACGGCTACCGCCTGACCACCGAGATCCGCAACGACCCGCGCCTGCGCGGCCTCTATGTGGTGCTGCACACCTCGCTGTCCGGCAGTTTCAACGACTCGATGGTCAAGAAGGTCGGCTGCGACAACTTTCTCTCCAAGTTCCAGCCCGACAAATTGGTGGACGTGGTGCGCCAGCGCCTGGTCCTGGATGAAGCGCCGGCCTGATCCCGGCCTTTGATTCGGCCCGCCACCTCGTATAGGGTGGCGTTTTGACCCTATCGGGAGCCGGATCATGCTCTACCTCAGCGCGCTGTATCGTTACCCGCTCAAATCCGCCAAGGCCGAGCCTTTGCAGCAGATCAGCCTGGACAAACTGGGCCTGGACGGGGACCGGCGCTGGATGCTGGTGGACGAAGCCAGCGGCCGCTTTCTCACCCAACGCGCCGAACCCGGCATGAGCCAGCTCACGGCCCTGTGGAATGCAACCGGCGGCCTGACCCTGAGCGCCGTCGGCCGTGCCTCCCTGGACGTACCCTTGCCCGGCGCCGATGAAGCCCTGCGCGGCGTGACCATTTGGCGCGACAGCCTGCGCGTGCCGGACGCCGGTGACGAAGCGGCGGCGTGGGTCAGCGAGTTCATTGGCAAGCCCACGCGCCTGGTGCAGGTGCCCGTGGCGCGGGCGCGCACCACCGAAGCCGGCTATGGCCGCGACGATGACAAGGTGGGGTTTGCCGATGGCTATCCGCTGCTGCTGATCGGCCAGGCGTCATTGGAAGACTTGTCCGGCCGCGTTGGCCGCTCCCTGGAGATGCTGCGCTTTCGTCCCAACCTGGTGATCGAAGGCAGCGGCGCCTTTGCTGAGGATGGCTGGAAACGCATCCGCATCGGCGACGTCGAGTTTCGCGTGGTCAAGCCGTGCTCACGCTGCATCCTGACTACCATCGACCCGCAGACCGGCGAGCGTGATGCCAGCCGCGAACCCCTGGCCACGTTGCAGAAATACCGGGCTCAGGAGGGCGGCGCAATGTTCGGCCAGAACCTGGTCAACGACGGCAACGGCGTGCTGGAAGTGGGCATGCCGGTGACTGTGCTGGAGTAAGGGGTGGGAGTGGGCACGCTCACTCCCACGGGAGGGACGACACATTCGGGGGCTGCAATCAGCCCCGGTACTCGCACAGGTAAGCCGAGTCGACCGCCACTTTGAGCTGGAACTTGCTGTTGGCCGGGATGTTGAACTGGCTGCCGGCGGGGAAGGTTTCCCAATCGCTGCTCTCGGGCAGCTTGACGGTCAGCGCGCCGCTGACCACGTGCATGATTTCGCGCTGGGCGGTGCCGAATTCGTACTCGCCCGGGGCCATGACGCCGATGGTCGCCGGGCCTTCGGCGGTGCCGAAAGCTATCGATTTGACCGTGCCGTCGAAGTATTCGTTGACTTTAAACATGGGCGATTCCTCGAAATGGGCTGAAAAGGCCGGCCAGTATGCACAAGCCCCCCTGAGCCGTCACCTGCCGCCTGCGGGGCTCAGGCCGGCAGAATCAGCGGCAGCAAGCGTGCGGTATTGCGCGCATCTTCCAGGGCGCGGTGTTGCTGCCCGTTGAATTGCATCCCGGCCAATTGCAGCGCGCCGTTGAGCCCCAGTGGCCGCTCCAGGCGCCGGGCCTTGGCGAAGCGCTGCTTGAGGTTGATGTGCGGCACCTGGCGCAGCAGGCTGTGTAACGGCTGGTCGCGCCATTCCTGTTCCAGTTGGCGGCGGTCGTAGTCGCCCCAACTGGCCCAGCCTTCGAGGCGGCTCGCGTGCTGGCCGAGCCAACGTTCGAACAGCGGCCACACCTCGGCCAACGGGCTGGCAGCGTCGATCTGGGCCTGGGTGATGTGGGTCAGCTCGCGGCAGAACGGTGTCAGCAGCGGGCGGCGCAGGGGCCGCACGAAGCGCTGGAAGTGATCCACCTCGCGGCCCTGGCGGGTAACCAGGGTGGCGCCGATTTCAATGATTTCCATCTCGGTGACCGGCCAGCCGCCGTCGTCGGTGGTGGCTTCAAGGTCAATTACCAGCCAATGAGGCATTGCAGGGTTCCTGGTATCCGCGTCCTGATGGGGCTTGAGCGTAGCCAAAGCGTAAGGATAAGCCCAGCATCCCGTAGGACTATTCGACCTCCAATAACACCTGACGGTTCTTCACCTGATCGCCCGGGCTCACCTGCACGCGGGTGACCACGCCGTCGATCCCAGCCTTGAGCGGGTGCTCCATTTTCATCGCCTCCAGCACCAGCAGCGGTTGCCCCGCGTGCACGCGGCTGCCGACCTCCACCAGCACCTGCACAATCGCGCCATCCATGGGCGCCCCCAGCACACCGCTGGCCACCCCGGCCTGGGCCGCCACCGGCGCGTGGGTGTAGTCATGCAGGTGCACGGCGCCCTGGCCGGTGAGCAGCCACAGTTCATCGCCCGCCAGGTGATAGGCGTGGCGGCGGCGCACGCCGTCCCGTTCCAGCAGCAGCCAGCGGCCATCGTCGTGCAGCAGCTTGAGGTCGATCAGTTGTTCGCCGACGCCGATGCACAGGGTTTGATCGCCCCGTGCACTGAGTTCAACGGGCCATTGCTGCTCGCCCTGGCCGATGCGGTAGGTCAGCGCCGTGCCCTGGTGGTTGCGCCAACCTTGCAGGCCCGTGGCGTGGGCGCTGGCCGAGCGCTGGTAGAACAGCGCGGCGGCGATGGCCAACACATAGGCCTGGGGCGGTTGCGGATGCAGGCTGGGGGCATCGGCAAACTGCTGGGCGATGAACCCGGTGCTGAACTGGCCGCTGGCGAAATCCGGGTGAGCGAGCAACTCGGCGAGCAGCCGCTGGTTACTCGCCAGCCCCAGCAGTACGCAATCCTGCACGGCGCGCAGGAGTTTGCGCCGCGCCTCTTCGCGGGTGGCACCGTGGGCGATGAGCTTGCCCAGCATCGGGTCGTAGAACGGACTGATGACTTGGCCCTCCACCACGCCATGGTCCAGGCGCACCCCCGGTTGCAGGGCCGGTTCCCAGCGCAGCACGCGCCCGGTTTGCGGCATAAAGCCCTGGGCCGGGTCCTCGGCGTACAGGCGCACCTCCATGGCGTGGCCGTGGCACGCCACTTGTTCCTGGCGCAACGGCAGCGGCCACCCGGCGGCCACCTGCAACTGCCAGGCCACCAGGTCCAGGCCAGTGGTCATTTCGGTCACTGGGTGCTCCACCTGCAACCGGGTGTTCATTTCCAGGAAGTAGAACCGCCCCTGCTTATCCAGCAAGAACTCCACCGTGCCCGCACCCACATAGTCGACGGCGCGCCCGGCCTTGAGCGCCGCCTCGCCCATGGCCTGGCGCAAGGTATCGGTCAGTACCGGGCAGGGCGCTTCCTCGATGATTTTCTGGTGGCGGCGCTGGATCGAGCAGTCGCGTTCGCCCAGGTAAATCAATTGGCCGTGGTGGTCGCCGAACAGTTGTACCTCCACATGGCGCGGCTCGAGCAACGCCTGCTCGAGGATCAACTCGGCGCTGGCAAAGGCATTCAGCGCCTCGGAGCGGGCGGTGTGCAATTGCGCCACCAGGTCGTTGGCGTGCTGCACCAGGCGCATGCCGCGCCCGCCGCCGCCGGCGCTGGCCTTAATCATCAAGGGGTAGCCGATGCGCGCGGCTTCGCGTGCCAGGGTGGCGTCGTCCTGGGCCGCGCCCTGGTAGCCGGCGATGCAGGGTACGCCGGCCTCGAGCATGGCCAGTTTCGACAGGCGCTTGCTGCCCATCAGCTCGATCGCCGCGCTGCTGGGGCCGATAAAGGTGATGGCCGCGGCCTCGCAGGCCCGGGCGAACTCGGCGTTCTCCGAGAGAAAACCGTAGCCGGGGTGGATCGCATCGGCCCCGGTGCGCCGTGCTGCGTCGAGGATCGCGGCGATGTTCAGGTACGACTGCTGCACCGGCGCCGGGCCGATGTGCACCGCCTCGTCGGCCTGTTGCACATGCAGGGCCTGGGCGTCGGCATCGCTGAACACGGCCACCGTGCGATAGCCCAGGGCATGGGCAGTGCGCAGGATGCGGCAGGCGATTTCGCCACGGTTGGCGATCAGGATTTTGCTGAAACGGGGCATGGCGGCTCCTTGGGGAGTGGGCGCGAAGTGTGGGGGGCGGTGTTTCGCTTGCCATCCAATCCACTTCTATTGGCAGGCCTGTCGCTAGCGCGCCGGGCTCCAGTTGGGCGGGCGTTTTTGCATAAAGGCCTGGGTGCCTTCGCGGCCTTCGGCGCCGGTGGCGGCGTCGGCGAACCAGGCGGCGGCCTGGTCCAGCAACGGCCCCAAGGCTAGTTCGCTGCTGGCCAGCAGCAGGGCTTTGGTCCGCGCGTTGGCGCCGGGGGCGCAGCGCAGCACTTGGCCGAGCACTTCGTCGAGGCGTTCGGCCAGGGCTTGCGGGTCGGCTTCGGTGAAGTGCACCAGGCCCAGGCGCAAGGCTTCGTGGCCGTCGAAGCGGGCGGCGGTGAGGGCCAGGCGCCGGGTGTGGCTGAGGCCGATGCGCTTGACCACGAACGGCGCGATCTGCGCCGGCAGCAGGCCGAGGCTGGTTTCTGGCAGGCCGAAGGTGGCGTTCTCGGCGGCAATGGTGATGTCGCTGACGCAGGCCAGCCCCAGGCCACCGCCCAGCACCACGCCTTGCAGCAGGCTAATCAGGGTTTGCGGCAGCTGTTCGGCCTCTTGCAGCAGGGTGCCGAAGGCGCGGTTCAACGCTTGGCACGCGGCCGGCCCGGCGTGGTGGGCTTGGGCCATGTCCGTGAGGTCGGCCCCGGCGCAAAAATGCCCGCCGGCGCCGCTGAGCACCAGGGCGCGCACCTGGGGTTGTTCGCGCACGGCGGCGAACACGGCGCGCAGTTCGCTGACCATCGCCAGGCTCATGGCGTTGTGGCTTTGCGGGCGGTTGAGGGTGACGTGCAGCACGCCGCCATGGGCGTCGAGCAGCAGGGTGGTGCAGGTGGGCAGAGTGCTCATGGCTTTTTCCCCGGCAGGGTGCCCATCAATTTGCAGATGATGCCCAGCATGATTTCGTCGGCGCCGCCGCCAATAGACACCAGGCGCATGTCGCGGTAGGCGCGGGCCACCGGGTTGTCCCACATAAAGCCCATGCCGCCCCAGTATTGCAGGCAACTGTCGCTGACTTCCCGGCCCAGGCGCCCAGCCTTGAGCTTGGCCATGGATGCCAGGCGCGTGACGTCCTGGCCTGTGACGTACTGCTCGGTGGCCTGGTAGACAAGTGCGCGCAGGCACTCGATTTCGCTGGCCAGTTCGGCCAGGCGAAAGTGGATCACCTGGTTGTCGATCAGCGCATTGCCGAAGGTACGCCGCTCCTGGCAGTAGGCGATGGTGCTGTCGATGCAGTGCTCCAGGCCCTTAATCATGTTGGCGGCGCCGAACAGGCGTTCCTCCTGAAATTGCAGCATTTGCATCATGAACCCCGCGCCTTCGTGGCCGATGCGGTAGTGCTGGGGCACGCGCACGTCGTCGAAGAACACCTGGGCGGTCTGCGAGCTGCGCATGCCGAGCTTGTCCAGGTCGCTGCCCAGAGTGATGCCGGGGCTGTCCATCGGCACCACGATCAGGGATTTGTTGGCGTGGGGCTTGCCGTCCGAGGTGTTGGCCAGCAGGCAGATGAAGTCGGCGCAGGGCGCGTTGGTGATCCACATCTTGCTGCCGTTGATGACGTAGTCGTCGCCGTCCTTGCGTGCGCTGGTCTTGAGCCCGGCCACGTCGGAGCCGGCCCCCGCCTCAGAGACGCCGATACAGCCCACCTGTTCACCGCTGATGGCCGGGCGCAGGAACTGCTCGCGCAGTGCATCGCTGCCAAACCGTGCCAGGGCCGGGGTGCACATGTCGGTCTGTACGCCGATGGACATGGGAACGCCACCGCAGCGCACGGTGCCGAACTCTTCGGCGGCGACGATGGAATAGCTGTAGTCCAGGCCCATGCCACCGAACTGCTCGGGCTTGGAGATGCCCAGCAGACCGAGGTCGCCGGCCTTGCGGAAAATCTCATGGATGGGAAAGCGCCCGGCCCGTTCCCACTCATCGACATAAGGGTTGATCTGGTGCTCGACAAAGCCACGGACGGTGCGGCGCAGTGCTTCGTGTTCCGGGGTGAAGATCATGCGGGTACTCCCTGTCTATGCAGTGCTCGTGAATTAGAACCGCGCCACGCCGAAGGTGTTGGGCTGCAAGGGCCGCACCTGGGCTTCGTGGCAGATGTCCAGCAAGTAGCCCAATAGCGTGCGGCTGTCGCGCGGGTCGATGAGGCCGTCGTCCCACAGGTTGGCGCTGGCGTAGAGGGCGGTGGATTGGCTGTCGAGTTTTTGCGCGGTGGCCTGTTCGAGCATGTCCAGCATCTTCGCGTCCGGTTCCAGCCCTTCCTTGAGTTGCCGGGCCTCGGTGACGATGCGCAGCACCTTGCCGGCCTGGGCGCCGCCCATCACCGCCGTGCGGCTGTTGGGCCAGGCGAAGATGAAGCGCGGGTCCAGGCCGCGCCCGCACATGGCGTAGTTGCCGGCGCCGTAGGAGCCGCCGACCACCAGGGTGAGTTTTGGCACGCGGGCATTGGCCACGGCTTGGATCATTTTTGCGCCGTGCTTGATAACACCGTTGCGCTCGGACTCGGTGCCCACCATAAAACCGGTGGTGTTGTGCAAAAACAGCAGCGGCGTCTGGCTCTGGTCGCACAACTGGATGAACTGCGCCGCCTTGGCCGCGCCCTGGGCGGTGATCGGGCCGTTATTGCCGATCAGGCCACAGGCGCGGCCCTGGATGTGCAAATGGCCGCAGACCGTGTGGGGGTCGTATTCGTTTTTGAAGCCGAGAAAGCGCGAACCATCGGCCAGGCGCGCGACGATCTCGCGTACGTCGTAAGGCTGTTTTGGCTCCGCGGGGATCAGCCCCAGCAGTTCTTCGCTGGGGTACAGCGGTTCGTCATAGGCCTGGGCCGGGCGGTGCGGCAGGTGTGCGTTCCAGCCCAGCAGGCTGACGATTTCGCGCACGATGCGCAGGCCATCGGCGTCGTTCTCGGCTAGGTATTCGGCGGTGCCGGCCACTTGCGCGTGCATCTGCGCGCCACCCAGTTCCTCCTCGCTGGCCACTTCGCCGGTGGCGGCCTTGAGCAACGGCGGGCCGGCGAGGAACAAACGGGCCTTGTCGCGCACCACCACCACATAGTCCGACAGCCCCGGCTGATAGGCGCCGCCCGCCGTGGCCGAACCGTGGACGAGGGTGATCTGCGGCAGGCCCATGGCCGACATCCGCGCCTGATTGGCGAAACTGCGCGCGCCTTCGACGAAGATTTCCGCCGCGTAGTTGAGGTTGGCGCCGCCGCTCTCGGCCAGGGTGATGATTGGCAAGCGGTTTTCCAGGGCGATCTGTTGCAGGCGCAGGGTCTTTTTCAAACCGCTGGGGGAAATGGTGCCGCCCTTGATCGCGCTGTTGTTGGCCACCACCAGGGCGCGCACGCCACTGACGTAGCCGATGCCGGCAATCAGGCCGCCGCCGGCCTGGGTGCCGTCCTTGTCGTCGTGCAGCTTGTAGCCGGCCAGGCTGGCCAGTTCGAGAAAGGGCGCGCCGGGGTCGAGCAGCAGGTTCAAGCGCTCGCGGGGCAGCAGTTGGCCGCGCTGGTCGAATTTGGCTTTGGCCGTGGCGGCCTTGTCCAGCAGGGCCTGTTGCAGGGCCTGCAAGTGGCCGAGGCTGTCGAGCAGGGCGGCGCGGTTGTGGGCGTAGGCGGTGCTGGCGGGGTCGAGGTGGGAGTGGATCACCGGCATTTAGGCGTTCCTCGGCAGGACGTGGTCGGCGATGTGGCGCGGCACCGGGATCTGAATTTCCAGCAATTGCTGGGCGAACGCCTTGCCCTGGGGGTCGATGCGCAGGCTGGCGACACCGCCGCCGCCCAGGGCGTTTTCCAGGACGAAGTTGAGGCTGTGGCTGGCGGGCAGATACCAGCGCTGCACGCGGCCGTGGATCGGGTCGAGTACGTGGCCCATCCACTCGACCACCACTTGGGCGCTCAAGGCTTCGGCGATCCAGGGCAGAAAGCGCGGCTCGCGGGCCATCACGCCGATGTTGCTGTGGTTGCCCTTGTCCCCCGAGCGCGCCACGGCCAGGTGCACCAACGCCACGCTGGCATCGGCCAGGCCTTCGGCGGCGGGCGGTTCGGCGGGGGCGGGCAAGGTGCTCCACTGCGGCGCGGCGAGTTCCGGCAGCGCGCAGGGGTGGCGCTCGCCGGCCAGTTCCACCGCCAGGGTGCAGGCGCTTTTGTCGATCAAAAACGAGAACAGGCGAATCAGCGGGTACACGCTCGGGCGCCCGCCGACGATCCCGGTCAGCCCCGGCGCCATGCCGGTGGCGGCCTGGGCGATCTCCCGGGAAAACAGCACCAGTGCGGCTTTGAGCGGGTGGCGCACGGCCAGTTTGATAACCACTTCGCGGCTGTCGCGGCGCTGGCCGTGAGGGCCGTAGGTGGCTTCGCTGCCCAACAGTTCAATGTTGACTTCGCTGTAGGGCGCCCAGCCGCGTTCGCTGAACATGTGTGCGGTCTTGGCGATGATCGCCTGGCTCACGCGCTCGGCCTTGGCCACGGCGTCGATGCCGGCGAGCACGCAACTGGCGGTGCAGCGAAAACCGTCCGGGTAGGTGGCACTGACCTTGTATTGAACGGTGGGCGGCAGGCCTTTGGCGCCGTGTACCTGGACGCGGTCGGGGCCGTGCTGGCGCAGTTGCACGGCGGTGAAATCGCAGATCACATCCGGCAAGCGATAGGCGCGTGGGTCGCCGATTTCGTAGAGCAATTGCTCGCCCACCGTCAGCGGGCTGACCAGGCCACCGGTGTCGGCGACTTTGCTCACCGTGAACGTGCCGTCGGCGCTGACGTCGACGATGGGGAAGCCGATGTGCTCGTAGTCGGGTACGTCGCGCCAGTCGGTGAAATTGCCGCCGGTGCACTGCGCGCCGCATTCGATGATGTGCCCGGCCAACGCGCCCTGGGCGAGGCGGTCGTAGTCGTCCCAGGCCCAGGCGAATTCATGCACCAGGGCGGCGCTGACCACCGCGCTGTCCACCACTCGGCCGGTGATGACGATGTCGGCGCCCAGTTCCAGTGCGCGGACGATGCCGGGGGCGCCCAGGTAGGCGTTGGTGGATACGCACAGCGGCGGCAGCGGGGTGTCGTTGAACATTTCCCGCAGGCCCAGGGTCGCCAGGTGCGGGAACTGCGGTTGCAGGTCATCGCCCAGCAGCACGGCGATTTTCAGCGCCACCCCGGCCCGCTCGCACGCCGCTTGCAGGGCGGCGGCGCAGGCGTGCGGGTTGATCCCGCCGGCGTTGCTGATGACGCGGATGTTTTGCGCGCCGATCTGTGGGAGCAGCGGTGCGAGGACTTCGACAAAATCCGTGGCGTAGCCGGCGTTGGGGTCTTTGAGGCGGGCGCCGGCCAGCAGCGACAGGGTGATCTCGGCCAGGTAGTCGAACACCAGGTAGTCGAGTTGGCCGCCCACCACCAATTGTTCGGCGGCAGTGCTGGTGTCTCCCCAGAATGCGCTGGCGCATCCGATGCGCACGGTCTTGTTCATCACCCAGGCCCTTTGCGAAAGAATGCTGGCGAGACTACCAAGCAAGCGCTTGGTTTGTAAATCCTCGATGCATCTGCGGGCCAAGCGCTTGCTTGGTTGCCCCTGTGGGCTTAAATTGCCGCCCACACCGCGCCTGTGGGGCGCGCAGGCAAGACGATCGAAGCACAGGCAGGAGACAGGCGTGGACGAGCAGACAGCCTTGCGCGTGATGCGCGGCATGGTAGACGAAGGGCAACTGACCGACCCCGACAGCGCCCGCGGCAAGCTGTTGCAAACCGCCGCGCACCTGTTCCGCAACAAGGGCTATGAACGCACCACGGTGCGCGACCTGGCCAGCGCGGTGGGCATCCAGTCGGGCAGCATCTTCCATCACTTCAAGAGCAAGGACGAAATTCTGCGGGCGGTGATGGAGCAAACCATCCTCTACAACACCGCGCTGATGCGCGCGGCCCTGGCCGAGGCCACCACCCTGCGCGAGCGCGTGCTGGCGCTGATCCGCTGTGAACTGCAATCGATCATGGGCGGCAGCGGCGAGGCCATGGCGGTGCTGGTCTACGAATGGCGCTCGTTGTCGGCGCCGGCCCAGGCCGATGTGCTGGCGCTGCGCGACATCTACGAGCAGATCTGGATGCAGGTGCTGGGGGAGGCCAAAGAGGCGGGGTTCATCAAGGGCGATGTGTTCATTACCCGGCGTTTCCTCACGGGCGCGCTGTCCTGGACCACCACCTGGTTTCGCCCCCAGGGCAGCCTGAGCCTGGACCAATTGGCTGACGAGGCGCTGACCCTGGTGCTATCGGCGCCGGCCTTAGCGCGATAAACCGCAGCAAAGTTGTTTAAGTGCTGGAAACCGCCTAGCTTGGTGGTATCGATTGTGTTTCCAGAGGTGTGTGGTCTTGATGTTTTCACCAACGCGCACGGCTTTGCGGATCGGCCTGGTGCTACTGGCCGGGCTTTGGGTGGCACCGGTGTTCTGTGCACAGTTGGTCAGAGTGGGCGCGGCTCACTTCCCGCCCTACACGGTGCGCCCGGAAAACGGCGCCGACACCGGCCTGCTGCCGCAGATGCTGGACGCCCTGAACCGCTTGCAGGATGACTACCAATTCGTCCTGGTGCCCACCTCCATTCCCCGGCGCTTTGGCGATTTCAAACAGGGCCGGGTGGATTTGGCCATTTTCGAGAACCCCGACTGGGGCTGGCAGGACATTCCCCACACCAGTGTCGATATGGGCCTGGAAGACGCCGAAGTGTTCGTCGCCCGCCGCGAACCGGAACGCCAGCAAGACTACTTCACCGATCTACAAGGCAAGCGCCTGGCACTGTTCAGCGGCTATCACTACGCCTTCGCCGATTTCAACGCCGACCCCAAGTACCTCGCCGAGCACTACACCGCCACGCTCACCTACTCCCACGACAGCAACCTGCTGATGGTCCTGCGGGGCCGGGCGGACATCGCGCTGCTGACCCGCTCGTACCTGAGCGACTACCTGCTGCGCAACGGCAAGACCGCCGACAGCTTCCTGGTGTCCGAACGCATCGATCAGCTGTATCACCACTACGCCTTGATCCGCCCCCGCGCGCCCATCAGCGCCGCCACCTTCAAGCAATTGCTGGCGCAACTGCACCGCAACGGCGAGATGGTGAAAATATTCGCGCCGTACCGCATTGCTATTACCACAATGGCGCCTTAGGCCTTGCAGCAAGCGGCCTCGGCTGCGCGGCGGCGGTAAAAACCTGCCATGGGTTGAATGACCTGATGGTCCAGTTCGAGACATTGAAGGCGGTTTTCTCGCCACTAGCGGCATGCCGCCACTGGTCGGAAAACCGTTTTTTTTCGCGCTGACCTGTCAGATCTGACAGTAGGCAAGCGCTCCTTTCCAGGCGTTAGATAACCCAGGTTCCCCCTGCATTGGCGGTGGGTTACACCGGTTACTTTCCTGGACAGGAGTCATGTGATGGCCAAAAAGCCCCCCTCCAAAGCCACTTCGCAGCCTGCTACGAAGTCCGTATCGCCACCGAGTACTGCCGCTGCCGAATTGCCCTACCCGCAGATCGAGCATGCCACCAACAACAGCGTGCTGTACCCCATCGATGCCCTGGAGGGCACCTCGGCCACCCTTGCTTTTACCGGCATGACCACCGCGCCCATCACCCTGTATTGGGCGATCAAGGGGCAGGACGAGCCCGCGTTCGAGCCCATCGTGCAGCCAGGCAGTACCAGCGGCAGCATCCAGATTCCCATTCCCTGGCAACAGGTCAGTACCTGCATCGGCCACACGGTGTTGGTCTGGTATACCGCCACGGTGGGCGGGGTGCTCAAGGAGTCTTTGGTGTTGGAATTGGAGATCCAGCACATCCGCGAAGCCGACCTGCGTGGCTCGCTGCCGGTGTTCGTGCACTCGCGCGAGGAGTTCAGCACCTGGTGGCTGAACATGTACGAGTTCCAGGGCGACGAGACCATCCGGATCAAGGCCTGGCCGATGATCCAGGCCGGGCAGCGGCTGTTCGTCACTGTGGCCGGTGACCAGCATCAGGTGCCGTATCAGTTTATTTGGGTGGTGTTCGACCACCTGGTCACGGCGGCGGAAACCGATCCCGAGCATGTCTTCGAGTTCCGCCTGGCGCGGGGTTGGATGTCGCGCCGTCAGGACTATTCGGCCCTGACCACCCACATGGGGGTGATCTGGGACGGCACCGAGCCGAAATTGCCCGAGCCTGACGATCCGGTGCACGAAAACCCACTGCCTCTCAATGCCCAGGATTTTCACCTGCGCACCACCACTTTACTGCGGGTGGCCCCGGCCCTGGACTTACCGCCACCGCACCTCAAGGAGTCGGTGGATTGCGGCAGCGACGGTTGGCTGGTGAACCCGGTCAACACGGTGAAGGGCGCCCATGTAGTGATCGTCTATGACGGCATGCATGCCGGGGATGTGGTCTGCCCCACTTTCAGCGGCACGCCGGGGCTGGGTTCGCCGGCCCTTGAATGCCGCACGGTGAAAGAGGGCGAAAGCAGCCTGGAATTCTTCGTGCCGCCTTCGGCCATCAGCGCCAATTTCGGCTTGCCGATTAACCTGACCTACAACGTCAGGTACAACGGCACCGGCCCCTGGCAATCGCCGCCCAGGGTGGTCAAGGTGCTGGACATCAGCGGCTTGCCCACCCCTGTGGTGGAACAGGCGACGGCAGGCCACCTGGACCTCAATACCTTCAGCGGCGATGCCGATTGCACGGTTATCCCCTGGCCATACATTGCGCTGGGCCAGCCTTGCTGGCTGTGGGTCACGGGCGTGTTGGAGGACGGCACGCTCTACAGTTTCCCAGTGCTGGAAGGCGAACCGGTGACCGCTGAGTGGCTGGCCAGTGGCGTGAACACGCCGCTGCCGCGCCGTGAGCTGGAAAAATTCGCCGATTGCGGTAAGTTCCAGGTGCATTTTGCGGTGAACTTCAATGGCCAATCCGATAGGGCGACGGCGAAGAAATTCCCAGTGCTGACACTGGGCATCGAGCAGGAAAACCTGGTGCTGGATCCACCGACCGTGCGCGAGGCGGTGGGCTCGCAACTGACGATCTACAACGGCCGTGACGGCGTAACGGTGCGGGTGGCCTATGCGCGAATGAGCACCCATCACCAGATCAGCCTGTGCTGGCAGCGCGCCGACGGTACGTGCCTGCCGCTGGCGGCAAAGCCGGGCAGCAGTCACCCCAAGCAGGTGGACTTCGCCATCCCCCGCGAAGCGGTGATCCAGGGCAGCGGCAAGACAGTGGCCATCACCTACACCGTGACCAGCGCCTGCAAAGTGGCCACCTGCGCGCCGTTGAACCTGCAGATCAGCGTGCCGGTGCGGCTACCCACCCCCGTGGTGCCGCAGGCCACCAACAACATCCTGGATTTGCGCACCTTGAGCGGTAACGCTGATATCACGGTGCAGAAATGGTGGTTCATCCTGCCGGAGCAAAAAGTTTGGTTACGCGGTGTCGGCACCCAAAAGGATGGCAGCCCTTACACCCTGAATGTGTATTTGGGTAAAGCGGTGACGGCGCAGGAAGTGAGCGCCGGGTTGGCGCATATTTTGCGGCGCGAGGAGTTGGATTTACTCAAGGACGGCAGCGAGTTGACATTCACCTGCAAAGTCACGGCCGATGGCAGTACCCATGAAAGTGAGGCGGTGGTGTTTCCGACCCTCACATTGCAGGTACGAACGTTACGAGTGCCGACGATCGATCATGAGGACTTTGAAAACTACCCCCCAAGGTTCATTACGGCTGGGCAGAGTATTGATACGGCGTTTATGACCCTCACGCTGCCGCCTGGCATGGCCGGGTTGGCGGGGATTTCGGAGTATCCGTACGCCACGCCAGGGATGCACCACATCAACGCCATCGTCATTGCGCACAAGGGGGAAAGGCTCAACCCTCCACAACAGCTGAACATCGACTTCAAACACGAATACGAGCGGATCAGGTTCGCTTGGAGTTGGTTGCAAGAGCGTGGCTGGGTCACGTTTTACGGCGCGGGCAATCAGGCGATAAAAACCCTTGAATTCAAGGGTACGCTTGAGGGCGGAGCGGTGAACCATTTCTGGGTCGAGTGCTACAGCCCGGATGTTCCTATCGTCAGGATGGAGGTGTTTGCAGTGGACTGGGGGTTCCTGGACTTCTTCACGATGTGGCGTATCTGAGCGGGAAGCGGCCGGGCGGCTCGTGCGTGCCGCCCGGCTGGACGAACGCTCTAGGGCTTGGCCCCGAGAATCTTCACCAGCTTGTCCGGCGACGGCGCGCCTTGCTGTTGTTGCAGTTCGCCTTTGTCGTCCATGTAGAAAATCGCCGGGGTGGCGGACAGTTCCAGCTCTTCCATCAACTGCATGTTGGCGTTGAGCTGGGCCTGAACGTCAGCCGGGATCTTGCCCAGGGCTTTGAGCTTGCTGGCCTTGCCGGCCTTTTCGTGGTCGTGCAGGGCCTTGGCGGGGTCTTTGGCGGCCAGCAGCGCGGCGGATTTGCCTGGGCTGTCTTCGCGGATGATGCCAACCATGATGTGGCGTAGTTGCACCTTGCCCGCGTCCACCCACGGCCGCGCCTGCTCCCAGAACATATTGCAGTAAGGGCAGTTGGGGTCGCTGAACAGGTACACCACACGCGGGGCGTCGGCCTTGCCATCGGCGATCCAGTGGCTGGCCTCCATCTTCGCCCACACGGCCTTGGCCATGGGCGCGTAGACCAATTTTTGCAGGGGCTCGGCGCTCAGGTCGGTGCCGTTGGCGTCGTACAGGTTGCCCAGCAGCACGTGCTTGCCGTCGGGCGTCAGGTACAGGGCCATGCCGCGGTTCTGGTACTGCGCCGCATAGCCGCGCAGGCCATCGGGGGCGTCGAAGGTGCCGAGGATCTTGGCGCCCTTGTCCTGGATCTTTTGGATCGCCGCCGGCAGTTCTTCGGCGTGCAGCAGCGGGCTTTGTAGCAGGGCGGCGCCCAGGCTCAGGGTCAGCAGGTGGCGGAGGCGGAGCATGGTGGTTTCCTTGCAGAAGTGGCCGGGGTCGGCGTGTCGAAGTTTTCCAGGGCCCGGGCCAGGCTGGCCTGGGACAATTCCCCGAGATGGTTGCCCAGCAGGCGCCCGTCGGCGCTGTAGAACAGCGTCGTGGGCAGGGCCATGGAACCCACGGCCTGGCCGAGGCGCCCGCCGCTGTCGAACAGCATGTTGTCCAGGTTCAGGCCCTGGGTTTCCAGGTAGGTGCTGACGCTTTGCATGCTTTCGCCCTGGTTGACGAACAGGAAGGTCAGGTCCGGGCGTTGTTGTTGGGCGTGTTCGAGCACCGGCATTTCCCGCCGGCATGGCGGGCACCAGGTGGCCCACAGGTTGATGACCAACGGGCCGCCCTGGTAGTCGCTCAGTTGTACGGTTTGCCCGGCGGCGTTGCGCAGGGTGATGTCCGGCAGGCGGGTGCCCTGTTCATAGACACTCAAAGACAGGCTGGCCAGCACCCAGAACAGCATGCCAGTGGCCACGCCCGCGCCCAGGGGCTTGCGCAAGGGCGGGCGGCGCCAGCCCCAGAACAGGGCGCCCAGCAACAGGGCAATCGCCCCGGGCCAGGGTAAAAAGCCGCCGTCGCGCAGGTCGACCACTTGCCACGGGTCGTCGCGATAGAACGGCCAGTAGGCCAGGACAAAACCGATGCGCGCCGCCAGCATGCCCAGCAGGAACAGGCTGAACAGCACGGACTCCGGGTTTTCACCACCGCGCTTGGCCACGCGCCAGCCCACCAGCGTGGCCAGGGCCAGGGCGCTAATCAGCAGCAGGTGGTTGAGGGCGATGGCGAAGGTGCCGATGGTGAACGTGAGCATCAGTGGGCATCCCGGGTGGCGTTCCAGCGTTGCAGGAAACCGGCGGCGTCCACTTCGCCGGTGATGCGCTGGCTACGCCGCTCGTTGCCGTCCGGGCCGATCCACAGCAGGCTGGGTGGGCCGGGCACCTTGTAGCGGCTCATCAGCTCACGGCTGTCGGCGTTGTCGGCGGTGACGTCCAGGCGCAACAGGTGCACGTCGCTCAAAGCGGCGAGTACCTGGGCTTTGCCGAACACCTGCTTCTCCATGATCTTGCAGGACACGCACCAATCGGCGTAGTAGTCGATCAGCACCCATTGGCCGCGGGCCTGGGCCTGGTCCAGCTCGGCTTGCAGGGCGGTGGGGGTCTTGATGGTAATAAAGGCGTCGTGAGCGGTGGGTGCCGGCACGCCCGTGGTGCGCGAAGCCGCGTAGACCTGCAACGGTTTCCACAGGTCATCGCTGCCGCCCGCGGCGCCCACCAGCAACGCCGTGCCCCACACCCCGGACACAATGGCGCCGGCACCGAACACCTGGGCCACCCGGCCGAACCCGGCCGACTGACGCCAGCCGACGAACGCCATGACCAGCAGCAACACGCCCCACAGGCCGATCCACAGCGACTCGTCGAGCACCGGGCGCAGCATCAGGATCGCCGTACCCAGGAACAGGAAGCCGAACAAGCCTTTGAGCTGGTTCATCCATTGCCCCGGCTTGGGCAGGAAGCGGTTGCCTACGGTCACCAGGATCAACAGCGGCAGGCCGATGCCCAGGCCCATGCTGAACAGGATCAACCCGCCGTGCAGCGCGTTGCCGCTTTGGGCGATGTACAGCAGGGCGCCGGCCAGGGGGGCAGTCATGCACGGGCCCACCAGCAGGCCGGACAGTGCTCCCAGCACACCGGCGCCGACGAGGCTGCCACCACGGCGCTGGTTGCTGACGTTTTCCAGGCGATCGCGCACGGCCACCGGCAGTTGCAGTTCAAAGAAGCCGAACATCGGCAGGGCCAGCAGGACGAAAATCGCCGCGAAACTGCCCAGCAGCCAGGGTTGTTGCAGCATCGATTGCAGGTTGCCGCCCAGCAGCGCGGCGATCACTCCGAGGCTGGCGTAGACCAGGGCCATGCACACCACATAGCTGCTGGCCAGGGCCAGGCCACGGCGGGGGCTGGCGCCGCTGCCGACGATCAGGCCGGAGAGGATCGGTAGCATCGGCAGCGAGCAAGGGGCGAAGGCCAACAACAGGCCCAGGCCGAAGAACACCAGCAGGCTCCAGCCCAGGCTGCGTTGTTGCAGGCCGCTGGCCAAGGCTTCGTCCTGGGCCTGGCCGGAGGCGGCGGTGGCCGAGGGCGCGCCGCCCAGGTCAACTTTAAGGGTTTGCGGCGGGTAGCACAGGCCGGCATCGGCGCAGCCTTGCCAGCCCAGTTTGATTTCCCCGCTGGCACTGGCCGGGAGCTTGACTTCCAGGCCCTGGCGATAGACCTGCTGGTCGCCGAAGAACTCGTCGCTATGGGCCTCGCCCTCGGGCAGCACGGGTTTTTGCGCCTCGGGCAAACCGTCGAACTTCATGCGCTGCTGGTACAGGTAATAGCCGTCGGCGATCTGCCAGAACAGCTGGGTTTCCCCGGTATCGAGTTTCTGCGAGGTAAAGGTGAAGGCCTTGTCCACCGGCAGGAATTCGGGCTTGGACTCAAACGGGTTCGATGCCGCTTGAGCCAGCCCCGACAGGAACACTAAACATAAAATAAACAGTCGACGCATGAGGCGAGCCTTAGAACGAAGCAAGTGGGGGGCACAATGGGAGGCAACGATTAACCGATTATTAACCCTGGCGGCCATGGACACAGGACTTTTGCCGGGTTTTGCCGCCGCGCAGCATAATGCCGGCTTAATCCGTTATCTTCTTAATTCGCATTTTTTACGGGTTCGATCATGCATGTACTTGTTTGTGAAGACGATGAACTGATCGCCAGTGGCATCGTCGCCGGCCTTTGCGCCCAGGGCCTGACCGTGGAGCATGTGGCCACCGCCAGCGCGGCGCGGGCCATGCTCAAGGCGGCGGAGTTCGACGTCATGGTGCTGGACCTCGGCCTGCCGGACGAGGATGGCCTCAAGCTGTTGCAGCAGTTGCGCAAACAGGGCCTGGAGCTACCGGTGCTGATCCTTACCGCGCGGGACTCGGTGACCGACCGCGTCGACGGCCTGCAAGCGGGCGCCGACGACTATTTGCTCAAGCCCTTCGACCTGCGCGAATTGGCCGCCCGCCTGCACACCTTGCTGCGCCGGGTGGCGGGGCGCAGCGTCAACCTGATCGAACACGGGCGCTTGACCTACAACCCCAGCAGCCGTGAGACCTTCCTGGGTGGGCAACCGGTGGACCTGTCGCGCCGCGAGCAGGCGCTGTTGCAGGCCCTGCTGCACAACCGTGGGCGGGTGCTGTCCAGCGAACAATTGAAGGACAGCGTCTACGGCTTCAACGATGAGCTGGAGAGCAACGCCCTCAACGTGCACATCCACCACCTGCGGCGCAAACTCGGCAACGGCATCGTCGAAACCGTGCGCGGCCTGGGCTATCGCTTGGGCCCGGCCGATGGCGGGGAGGCGTGAGCGTGATGAGCCTGCGCTTGCGCCTGAGCCTGACCCTGGGCGCCGCGTTCGCGATGATCTGGGCCCTGGCTGCGGCCTGGATGCTCAGTGACTTGCGCAACCAGATGATGTTTTCCCTGGACCAACGCCTGGTGGCGTCGGCGCGCATGGTGGCGGGCCTGCTGGAGCAACTGCCGGCCCTGCCGACCCAGGGCGAGGGCAGCCATTTGAGCGCTGAGCAATTGAGCGTCCCCGGTGGCATGGCCTGCCAGGTCAGTTCCTTGCGCGGCGAAATCCTCGCCCGCAGCCACAGCACCCCGGAGCAAATGCTCGAGGCCGAGCAGACCGGTTTTCGCGACCAGATGATCGAGGGTGTGCGCTGGCGTAGTTTTACCCTCGACCGCGGCGACTTGCGTATCACCACCGCCGACCGCCAGGTTGAGCGCGAAGCCTTGAACATGTCGGTGCTGCTGGCCGCGTCGGTGCCGGTGGGCGCGGCGCTGCTTGGCTGCCTATGGCTGCTGTGGCTGGGCATCGGCCGGGGCCTGGCGCCGCTCAACCGCATGCGCGATGCGCTGATGCGGCGCAGCGTCGATTCCCTGGAGCCCTTGCAAGTGGCGCCATTGCCCAGTGAATTGCAGCCGCTGCTCGACACCCAGAACCAATTGTTGCAACGCATCGGCAAAACCATCGAGCGGGAGCGGCGCCTCACCGGCGATGCTGCCCATGAGCTGCGCAGCCCGCTGACCGCAATCAAGACCCACCTGCAAGTGGCGCGCATGACCGAGGGCGTGGCCCGCGACCAGGCCCTGGGCCGTGCCGAGGAGGGCGCCGACCGCTTGCACCGGACCCTGGAGCAATTGCTGTTGCTGGCGCGAGTGGAGGGCAGCCTGTCGTTCGACGACGGGGTGCAGTGCAGCGCCGAGCAAGCCGCGCGGCTGGCGATCCAGGACGCCACTAGCGGCCAACGCGAGCGCATCCGCCTGCATCTGCCCCTGGGCCTGTCCAGCGCGCCGCTGGAAATGCCCTCGGCGCTGTCGATTGCCGCGCTGCGCAACCTCCTGGACAACGCCCTGCGCCACACCCCAGGCGACGCGCCGGTGGAGCTGAGCTTGCACACCGAAGGCAACCGCGTGCGTTTCGAGGTGCGCGACCACGGCCCGGGGATTCCCGCCGAGCACCTGCCCAACCTGACCCAACGCTTCTGGCGCAACGGCCAGAGCACCGGGTGCGGGCTGGGGCTGGCGATTGTCCAGGCGATTGTGCAGCGCTGCGATTGCGTGCTGACCTTCGACAGCCGCCCCGACGGTTTGCGCGTAGGCCTGACCATGCCGCTCAAGCCCCAGTAATCCCTTTGCGCCTTGGGCCGCCCTCCTCAGTTGCAGAGCGCGGGCGGGCCCGCTGACTACACAAAGCACCGCCTACAAAAAAACCGCTGACTTCAGCGGTTTTTTTGTAGGCGGTGTACCTCAGGCGTCGGTCAGGGCCTTGACCAGCGCATCGATGTTGCCTTCGAGTTCGGCCACCGGGTCGGCGCCGTCCACCTTGAGCACCAGCAGTCGGCTGCCGGATGCGGCAATCGCGGCCTTGATCGCCTCGGCCGGTTGGCGGTGGTGCAGCACCAGCGCGACGTCGTTGGCCTTGAGGGTCTGGGTCAGTTGCTGGAGGGCCTCGGGGGTCCATTCGGTGTCGGCCCGCGGGTCGACGCCGGCCGATTCCAGGTTGAGGCCGCTGAGCAGGTAACCGAAGTGGTCGCTCAGGCTCATTACGCTGAGGTTGTCGGCATCGGCCAGGCGCGCCTCGCTGGCGGCGCTGAGTTTGAGCAGGCGTTGCTTGAGGGCACTGAGGTTGGCCTCGATCTGCGGCTTGGCGCCGGGGGCCAGGCGCACCAGGTCGGCGGCGGTGACGTCGGCCATGCGCCCCAGGTTGTTGCTCGACATCCACGGCTGGCTGTTGAGGCCGTCGGCCTTGCCCGGTTGCAGGGCGATGCCGGGCAGGGCGCCGTCCACGGGGCGGGCGGCGTCGATTTCGACGACGCGGATGTTGCTGCGCCGCGACACCGGGTACAGCGGGTCATCGGGCCACAGCGAGCGGATGCCGATTACGGCGTCGGCCTCCACCGCCAGTTTGTGCAGCGCCGGGGCGCCGCGCCCGGTGAAGTAGGCGGTTTGGCGCGAGCCCGGCAGGTTGGCCGGCGCGGCGCGTTCCAGCGTCACGTTGGTGCCTTTGAGCAGCAGTTCGCCCAGGCCATGGGTGACAGGCAGGGCGGCGAGCACCCGCAGCGGCTTGGCCTCGGCGGCCATCAGCGGTGTACTCGCCAGCCCACAGAGGGCCAGGGCCAGGGTCAGTTGACGCAAGGAGATAGGCATTTATCCGATATTCCCTTTCAGGCTGGGGACCGTGCCGCGCGCGATGGCGGCCAGGGCGAAGGCGATGCCGGCGGTCAGGATGATGGCCGCGCCGGACGGTACGGGCAGGTCGAAGACAATCGGCGCCATGATCCCGCACAGGGTGCTGAGGGTGGCGATCAGCACCGAGATCCAGAAGAAGCCCTTGAGCGACTGGCTCAGCAGGCGGGCCGCCGCGGCGGGAATCACCAGTAGGGCGCCGACCAGGATCGCGCCGATGACTTTTACCGCGGCCACGGTAATCAAGGTCACCAGGATCACGAACAGGTAATCCAGGGTCTTGACCGCAACCCCGCGTACCGCCGCCAGTTGCGGGTTGAAGCTGGCCAGCATGATGCGGTTGTACAGCGGCAGGGCCAGGCCCATCACCAGGCTGCCGACGATGCCCAGCACCAAGAGGTCGTTGCCGTTGACGGTGAGCACCGAGCCGAACAGCACGTTTTCCAGGATGTGCACGTTGATCTTGCCGGCCAGGATCAGCAGCAGGCTGGCGCCCAACGCCAGGGACACGGAGAGGAACACGCCAATCAGGGTGTCCGGCGCCAGGCCGGTGCGGTTGCGCAGGTAGTTGAGCAGGATGCCGAACAGCAGGCAGTAGCCGAACAGGCTGCCATAGGGGCCGGTGTAGGGTTCGCCCAGGAGGATGCCGATGGCCACGCCGGTGAGGGCGGCGTGGCCCACCGCTTCGGAGAAGAACGCAAAGCGCTTGACCACCACCAGGGTGCCCAGGCCACCCAGCACCGGGCCGATCAGCAGGCCGGCGAGCAAGGCGTTGACCACGAACCCGTAGGCCAGCGCTTCGGGCAGGTAACCGGACGAGGCCCAGCCCTGGATCATCAAACGGAAGGCTTCGTAACTCATCAGGCAAGGCTCCCGCTGGCGGCGTGCTCGGCACGCGGATGGGTGGAGAACAGGCTCAGCAGGCGTTCCGGGGTCAAGGCCTCGCGGGGCTTGGCATCGAACAGCACGCGGCGGTTGAGGCCGGTAACACGGTCGGCCAGGCGCCCGACGGCTTCCAGGTCGTGCTCGATCCACAGCACGGTGATGCCGCTCAGGCGCCAATCCCCGAGCAGGCGCTCGAAAACCTGGATGCCGGCTTCGTCGAGGGCCGACATTGGCTCGTCGAGCACCAGCAGGTGCGGCGCGGGAATCAGGCCTTGGGCCAACAGCACCCGTTGCCGTTCGCCGCCGGACAGTGCGCCCATGCGCCGCTTGCGTTTGTCCTGCATGCCGACCCGCTCCAGGGCCTCGCCAATGGCGGCGGCGTAGTGCCGGCTCAGGCCGAGGAACGCCGGGCGGCGCTGGCACATAGCGGCCATGAAATCGTCCACGGTCATCGGCAGCCCGCGGTCGAATTCCAGGGCCTGGGGCACGTAGCCGATGGTGCCGGGCGCGCCCGGCCAGTGCAGGCTCAGTTGGCCCTGGTGCGGCATTTGCCCCAGCAGGGTCTTGATGAGCGAACTCTTGCCGCCGCCGTTGGGGCCAACCAGGGCGTGGACGCTGCCCGGTTGCACGGTGAAGCTGACGTTGTCGAGGATGGTGGTGCGGCCCAGGGTCAGGCCGACGTTGGCGAACTCCAGGGTCGGGCCGTCGCTGCGCACGGCCAGGTGGGCGGCGGCGGTCATGCCCCGGCCTCCTGGATCGCGCGGACCACGGTATTGAGGTTGCCGGTCATTTCCTTCTCGTATTTCTCGGCGCTGTAGTCGCCGTAGGAGATGTGCGACAGCGGGTAGAGCTTGACCCCGGATTCGCGCTGGATGGTGTCAACGTAGGAGGACGGGAAGTCCATTTCCGAGAAGATCACCTTGACGTCCAACTCGCGCAGTTGGTCGATGGTTTTCTTCAACTGGCTGGGGCTGGGCTCGATGCCGTGGGCCGGCTCGACCACGGCGGTCACTTCCAGGCCGAACTCGCGCAGCAGGTAGTCGTAGGCCGCGTGCACGGTGGCCACGCGCAGGTCGGCGTTGGGCGCGCTGGTGAGCTTGGCCAGGGCGTCGGCGCGCATCTGGCGCAGGCGCTTGCCGTAGGCCCGGGCGTTTTGCGTGTAGGTTTTGGCGTTGGCCGGGTCGAGCTTGCCCAGTTCGCGGGCGATGTTGTTGACCTGGGCGATGGAGGCGCTGATGGACAGGAAGGTGTGCGGGTTGACCACTTTACCGGCGCCGCGGGCGGCGTTGCCGGTGGCGGCCAGCAGCGGCACGTTTTCGTTGGCTTCGATGACCTTGATGCGCGGGGTTTCGCTGGCTTCGATCATGCGGTCGGCGAAGTCGTCGTGGCCCACGCCATTGAGCACTATCACGTCCAGCCCACCGATGCGCTTGATGTCTTCGGCGCGGGGTTCGTAGGCGTGGGGGTTGAAGCCGGCGGGGATCAGCGGCACCACCTCGGCCTTGTCGCCGACAATGTTGCTCACGTAGCTGTAGTAGGGGTGCAGGGTGATGCCGATACGCAGGCGCTTGGCCTCGTCGCTGCTGGCGTGGGTGGCGAACAGGCTGGCCATCAGGCCAACCAGCAGCAGACGCAACAGCGCAAAACGGTGAGATGAACTAGACATGGGGGAACGGTCTTCTCTCGGGTGAAGGCATGGATTCAGTGGCGGTGCTGGCGAGTCACCCCAGCATCGAATTGCGCGACGATCTGTTGCCAACCTGCGCTGGCCAGCGCCTGGTCATCCAGGCTGGCCGGGGCCGCAAGGCCTGCGCTGCGGTTGAGCCAGACGTCCGGGGCGGCGTCGCTGTGCTCGCTGACGCGCATCAGGAACGAACCGGCGACGCTGGGGTTTTGGCTCAGGCCCAGGTAGGCGTTGGCCGCCAGCAAGCGCCAGGCGTGGCCGCCACGGCTGACCGAACTGGCGTCCTGGGCGAAGGGCGCAAAACCTTCCTCGGCCAACTGCTGCGGGGTGGCCAGGGCATTTTGCTCGGCGCGCAGCAGGTGGATTTCGTCCAGGGTTACCCGCAGGTCGGCGTAGATGCCTTGCTCGGCGGCGCTCAGGTCGCGGCGCGCGTCCAGTTGATGGCTGGGCACGGCGCTGACGGTTTGGGTTTCGCCGCGCCACAGCACCACGGATGCGGCAACGGCGAGGATCAACAGGCACAGCCCGAGGACATAGAGGGTTTCATGGCCGGCGCCGGCGGGGCGCACGACCTGGGTGGTGGGGCTGGTCATGGCGCTTGGATATCCGCTTGGTCGATTTCCACGACGTGGCCGGGGCCGGCGTCGAACAGCACATAGAACTCGGCGCCGGGTTTCTTGAAGGTCAAGGTCGAGTCGGCACCGAGTTTGCCTGGCACCAGGATGGTTTCGTCGTAGCCGATCACGTCCAGGGTCACTCCCGGCGCGCCGCTGCCATCGGAAAAACCGCCGGTGCACTGGATCTGCTCGCCGTCGATTTCCTTGCATTCGCACAAGGGGTTGTGGGCCAGGGCTGTGCCGCTCAGGCCAAGGCCCAGCAGGAAAGCGCCGGCCAGGGCCAGGCGCAGGCGGGAAAAGCGTGGAACAGGCTTCATGGTTTGCCTCCTTGTTTGTTCAGCCAGGCAACGGTGGCCGGTGAGGCCTTGCTCAGGGGAATGCCGGCCTGGTGCATGCTGCCGTCCCAGCCTTCGAGGGTGATCCACAGTTCGGCGTCGGGCTTGGTCTTGGGCGGGATCTGCAGCGACGCGCCCATGTTGTACGGCGTGCCGAAGAAGATCACCCCGGCGGCGCGCAGGCTGCGGGGCTTGCCGATGCGCAGGTAAGTGGCCTTGACCTTGTCGGTGCAGGCCTCGCACAGGGCGGCGTTGAAGCTTTTCAGGTAGCCGGAAGCGCCACTGAGCTGCGGCGCTTCGTTGCGCATTTCAGCCAGGCGCAGGCTCCAGGGGCCGACCTGGATCTCGCCGACTTCCCGCTCGCCCAGGCCCGCGTCACCGCGAAACAGCGCCTGGTCGGCGAAGTATTTGGGCATCAGGCCCAGGGGAATGAGCAGCAGCAGGATGTTCAGGTGGAAGCGCCACTTACGCCACCACAGGCTCAGGCGGGACGGTTGCGCGGCGGTCTGGGACTGGCTCACAGGTGGCCCTCCGAAGTCTGGGCGGCCATGGCCGGTTGGCCCTGGGACGCAGGGGTCGGGCGAGCGGGGCGTGGCGGTTTGTTGGCGCGCTTGAGGGCGTTGGCGGTGGCCAGCGCGGTGCGCTTGGTCCAGATCAGCAGGCCACTGAGCACCATCATGCTCAGCAGCAGGCCGAAGAAGAACCAGATCAGCTTGATCCACAGCCCACCGAAGTCACCGGTGTGCAGCGGGCGCATGGATTCGGTGACGAACTCCAGGGCCGTGCGGTCGGACAGCAGGCTGGTCACGGCGATTTCGCCGGTGTAGGGGTTCAGTTGCGCGGTCTGGAACATCAGCGGGTACCAGCCACGGCCGCCGATCATGATGTGGCTGTAGGCGTTGCTCGGCAGGCTGACGAAGGTGGCCTCCAGGCCGGGGATTTTCTTCAGGGTTTCGGCGATGGCGTTGTCCAGGCTGATGCGCGGCGCGGGGGAGCCGTCGGCGGTCAGGGGCACGCTTTCGCGCGAGACCACCGGCACGATGGGCTCGCTGGAGATGGAGATCTGGTTGTCGCCCAGGATCGCCTGGATTAGGAACCAGGTGCCGGTGATGGCAATCACCGCGATGAACCAGATCGACCAGATACCGCTGAGGCGGTGGAAGTCGCCCCAGAAAATCCGTGCACCGTGGTTGAAGCGCAGGGTGGGCTTGAAGAAGCCTTTCCAGAAACGCTTGTAGACCACCAGCCCGGTCACCAGCGAGGCCAGCAACGGCAGGCCGAGGATCGACACCAGATACCAGCCCCAGCTGTAGCCATTGGTGAAGGGCACCAGCCACCAGCCGTGCAGGGCGCGGGTGAAGCGCTCGAAGTCGAAGGCCGGCGCCACGCCCTGGATCACCCCGGTGTAGGGGTTGACGTAGGTGGTCATCGAACGGCCGTCGGGGTAGCTGGCGCTGACGCTGAGGGCAAAGTGGGACTCTTGGGGCCGCACGATCTGGTCGACGATGGTTTGCGGCTCGGCCTTGGCAATCGCGGCGATGATCTGGTCGTAACTCAGCGGCTGGGCATCGTCCGAAGGCTTGCTGGCGCGTACGTCGGGGTTGGCCAGCCACACGATCTCCTGGCTGACCACCGCCAGGGTGCCGGTGACGCACACGATCAGCACGAAGAACCAGATGGGCAAGGCCAGCCAGCTATGAACGAGAAACCAGAGTTTTGAACGGGACTTCTTCGACATGGAATAGGGTCTTGATTCGGGGGGTGGTGCGGTACAAACCTCACGGCTTGCAGCGCATGCCAGAAAAGCCGGCCGTGGCTTTTGCCTACGCAGCCTGCTGCATCATAGTAAGACGAATGAGAATCGTAAAACCCGCAACTGTATATGAAAGCAAATGTTTCTGATCCTGATTATTTGTCGCATCCCCCCGGCAGCAAACAGGTGAGCCCGCTTGCTACAGGGGGCGGTGCTATGCTGCGGGCCCTTTATGAGTTGTCAGGTCGGTCGCAATGAATGCGCAGTTGGAGACAAGCCCCATCAAGGCCGTGATTTTCGATATGGACGGCCTGTTGTTGGACACCGAAGGCATCTACACCGAGGTCTGCCAGATCATCGCCCAGCGCTACGGCCGCAGTTACGGCTGGGAGATCAAGCAGAACATCATTGGTCGGGGCGCCCAGGACCTGGCGCGCTACGTGGTGCAGGCCTTGGATTTGCCCCTCAGCGCCGAAGAATTTCTGGTGATCCGCGAACCTCTGTTGCAGGCGCGCTTCCCCAAGGCCTTGGGCATGCCCGGTGCCGAGGCGTTGGTGCGCCATCTCAAGGCCCATCACGTGCCGATTGCCGTGGGCACCAGTTCGTCGCGCCATTCCTTTGCGCAAAAAACCACCCTGCATGGCGACTGGTTCGCCTTGTTCGACACCATCGTCACCGCCGACGACCCCGAAGTGAGCGCCGCTAAACCGGCGCCGGACATCTTCCTCACCGCCGCCCGGCGCCTGGGTGTGGCGCCCGCCGATTGCCTGGTGTTCGAGGATTCGCCCTTTGGCGTGACTGCCGCCAAGGCTGCCGGCATGACCGCGATTGCCGTGCCGGATGCGGCGATGGCCGATGAAAAGTACGGCCACGCCGACCGCATCCTGCGTCGCCTGGCCGATTTGCGCTTAGCGGACTACGGCTTGCCTCACCTGGCGTGAACCGCCCCACGGATGGGCGCGGTTCAGCCCACTGGCGCTGTTGTAGCAAGCGGGCTCGCCCGCTTGCTACTAGGCCTTGCTGATGATGTTGCCTGCATGCAGCCCGCATTCTTTCTGGGTGGCTTCTTCCCACCACCAGCGGCCTTCGCGTTCGTGCTGGTTGGGCAGCACGGGCCGGGTGCAGGGTTCGCAGCCGATGCTGATGAAGCCGCGTTCGTGGAGGCTGTTGTAGGGCAATTCCAGCATGCGGATGTAGCCCCAGACCTCTTCGCTGCTCATCTGCGCCAACGGGTTGAACTTGTAGAGGGTGCGCTCGGGGGTGGAAAAGGCGCTGTCGATTTCCAGTACGGCCACCTGGCTGCGGGTGCCGGGGCTCTGGTCGCGGCGCTGGCCCGTGGCCCAGGCGCTGACGGTGGACAGCTTGCGCCGCAGCGGCTCGATCTTGCGCACGCCGCAGCACTCGCCGTGGCCGTCTTTATAGAAGCTGAACAGGCCTTTTTCCTTGACGAAGGGTTCCAGCTTGCTCTGGTCGGGTGACACCAACTCGATCTGGATCTGGTAGTGCTCGCGCACCTGCTCGATAAAGCGGTAGGTCTCGGGGTGCAGGCGCCCGGTGTCGAGGCTGAACACCTTGACGTTCTTGTTCAGCTTCCAGGCCATGTCCACCAGCACCACGTCTTCGGCGCCGCTGAAGGAAATCCACAGCTCATCGCCGAACTGGGCGAAGGCCAGTTTGAGGATGTCTTGCGCGGATTTGTTGGCATAGGTCGCGGCGAGTTGGGCGACGTCGAATGGCTGGCTCATCAGGGCGGTTTCCTACAGGTCGGTGGCGCTGGGCGCTCTATATGGCGGCGATGGTAGCAAAAGCAGGGCGCGGTGGCGCGCGCGGGCGCGTTGCAGTGCCCCGCCCGAGCCGCTAGAGTTCGGCAGTCTTTTTGCTGGCTCAACTCAATAAACATTACAAATGGGGTGTGTTGTGGAAATTGCCTGTCTGGATCTGGAAGGTGTGCTGGTCCCGGAAATCTGGATCGCCTTCGCCGAAAAAACCGGGATCGACTCCCTCAAGGCCACGACTCGGGACATTCCCGACTACGACGTGCTGATGCAGCAACGCCTGCGCATCCTCGACGAACATGGCTTGAAGCTGTCGGACATCCAAGAAGTGATCGCCACCCTCAAGCCCCTGGAGGGCGCCATCGAATTCGTCAATTGGCTACGCGAGCGCTTCCAGGTGGTGATCCTCTCCGACACCTTCTACGAATTCTCCCAGCCGCTGATGCGCCAACTGGGTTTTCCGACCCTGCTGTGCCATCGCCTGGTCACCGACGACAGCGGCCGGGTGACCGGTTACCAACTGCGCCAGAAAGACCCCAAGCGCCAATCCGTGCTGGCGTTCAAGAGCCTGTACTACCGAGTGGTCGCCGCAGGCGACTCGTACAACGACACCACCATGCTGGGCGAGGCGGACGCGGGGATTCTGTTCCACGCCCCCGACAACGTGATCCGCGAGTTCCCGCAGTTCCCCGCGGTGCATACGTTCGAGGATCTCAAGCGCGAGTTCATCAAGGCGTCCAACCGCGAGTTGAGCCTGTAGTTTTGTAGTGCTGCGGGTGTTGTCATCGCGGGCTTGCCCGCGATAGCTACAACCCTCCAAGGGTGTCGAGCAGCACCTTCACCTTGGTGATCGATTCCTGATATTCGGCCTGCCAGTCGGAGTCGGCCACTATCCCACCACCGCCCCAGCAGCAGATCTGCCCGTCCTTGACCAGCAGGCTGCGGATGGCGATGGAGCTGTCCATTTCCCCGCGCACGTCCAGGTACAGCAGTGAGCCGCAATACAGGCCACGGCGAGTGGGCTCCAGTTCGTCGATGATCTGCATGGCGCGAATTTTTGGCGCGCCGGTGATGGAGCCGCCGGGGAAGCTGCCGGCGATCAGGTCCAGGGCGTCTTTGCCCGGCGCCAGTTCGCCGGTGACACTGCTGACCAGGTGATGGACGTTGGGGTAGCTTTCCAGGCTGAACAGCTCCGGCACCCGCACCGAGCCGACGCGGCAGGTACGGCCCAGGTCGTTGCGCAGCAGGTCGACGATCATCAGGTTCTCCGCACGATCCTTGCTGCTGGCTAGCAGTTCGGCGGCGTTCGCCGCATCTTCCTCGGTATTGGCACCCCGTGGCCGGGTGCCCTTGATGGGCCGGGTTTCCACCTGGCCCTGGCTGACCTTGACGAAGCGCTCGGGCGACAGGCTCAGCACCGCGCCGCCCTCCGGCAGGCGCAGGAAACCGGAGAACGGCGTCGGGCAGGCCTGGCGCAGCGCGCTGTAGGCGGCCCAGGCGTCGCCCTGGCACGGTGCGCGAAAGCGCTGGGCGAAGTTGACCTGGTAGCAGTCGCCGGCCTGGATATAGGCCTGGATATGCTCAAAAGCCTGCCGGTAGCCGTCGGCGTCGAGGTCGGCGGTCATGGCGCCGTTGAGTGCAAAAAGCGAGGCCGGCGCGGCAGCGGGTTGGCTGAACAGCGCGATCAGGCGTTGGCGCTCACTTTCGTCCAGGCTGGGGTGGAACACTAAGTGGCTGCTGGCGCGCAGGTGATCGCTCATCAGCGCCCAGTTGTACAGGCCTAGGCGTGCGTCGGGCAGGTGCAGGTCGTCCCGCGAGTGGCTGGGCAGGGCTTCGAGGTGGCGGCCGAAGTCGTAGCTCAGGTAGCCGATCAAGCCCCCGGCGAACGGCAGTTCGCAACCTTCGGGCAAGGTGGCCTCGCCCAACCGGGCCAGGCTGTTGCGCAACCTGGCGAGAAACCCGGCGCCGCTTTCCTGTTCGGCTACCGCCAGTTCCTCCACCGGCCAGGCACTGAGCAGGTCGAAGCGCCCGCGCCCGGCCACCGGGCGGCCACTGTCGAGCAGCACCGCACCGGGGGCGTGGCTGATGGCCGCGAAGTAGCGCGCCGGGTCGGCGTGGTAGGGCACAGGGTGTACGGAGCAGGTTGGCATGCGGGGCATATCAGTCAGCGAGGGGCGGGCGGCGATTGTAGTCCCCCTGGCGGGTTGCTCCTAGGGGCGGTCTTCTGTGGGAGCGTGGCCAGTGCAGACTGGCATGCCGCCATCGCGGGCAGGGCCCGCTCCCACAGGGTTTGTGGTATTTAGCCCTCGACCGGTGGGATGTGGCCGAACAGTTCCTGGGCGAACTTGACTCGTTCTTCCACGGTTTCGGTCTTGCCCTGGGCTTTGAGCTGTTCCAGGTGCGCTTCCACGGCGTGGGTGCGCAGGGTCAGGCCGCAGTCGTTGGCGATCTGGATGTTCAGGCCGGGGCGGGCGTTGAGTTCCAGGATCAGCGGGCCTTTTTCCTGGTCCAGCACCATGTCTACGCCGATGTAGCCCAAGCCGCAGAGTTCATAGCAGCCGGCCGCCAACTTCATGAAACCGTCCCAGTTGGGCAGTTGCACGTTGTCCACCGCGTTGGTGGTGTCGGGGTGCTTGGTGATGATGTTGTTCAGCCAGGTGCCGCGAAGGGTCAGGCCGGTGGCCAGGTCCACACCCACGCCGATGGCGCCCTGGTGCAGGTTGGCCTTGCCGCCGGACTGGCGCGTGGGCAGGCGCAGCATGGCCATCACCGGGTAACCCATCAGCACGATGATGCGGATGTCCGGCACGCCTTCGTAGCTGATGCTTTTGAAGATCTGGTCGGGGATCACCCGGTACTCGATCAACGCCCGGTCGCGGTGGCCGCCCAGGGAATAGAGGCCGGTGAGGATGCTGGAGATCTGGTGCTCGATTTCCTCGTGGCTGATGATCTTGCCCGACACCGTGCGGTAGCGCCCCTCGAAGCGGTCGGCGATCACCAGGATGCCGTCGCCGCCGGCACCCTGGGCCGGCTTAATCACGAAATCGCTGCGATCACCGATGATCTCGCCCAGCTTTTCGATTTCCTTCTCGGTGGAAATGATCCCGTACATCTCGGGTACGTGGATGCCCGCCTTGATCGCCCGTTCCTTGGTGATGATCTTGTCATCGACAATCGGATACAGGCTGCGCTTGTTGTACTTGAGCACGTAGTCGGCGTTACGCCGGTTGATGCCCATGATCCCCCGCGCTTCCAGGGCCTTCCACGTCTTCCAGAAGCCGAACATCAGGAGTCCGCCTTGAGGAAGGCTTTAAAGCGCACCAGCTCGGTCAGGCGGTAGCCGCGATAGCGACCCATGGCCAGCATGAAGCCGACGAGGATCAGCAGAATCGCCGGGAAGGTGAATACGAAGTAGACCAGCTCCGGCACGCTCATGATGAGGTGCGCCAGCGAGGCGGCGAACAGGGTGCCGACCGCGACTTTCATCGCGTGGCCACCGCCGCGTTCTTCCCAGGTGATGGACAGGCGTTCGATAGTCATGGTCAGGATCACCATCGGGAACAGCGCCACCGACAACCCGCGCTCCAGGCCCAGCTTGTGGCTGAACAGGCTGATGGCGGCGATCAGTACCACCACGAAAGTCAGTACCACCGACAGGCGCGGCAGCATTTGCAGCTTGAGGTGCTCAAGGTAGGAACGCAGCGACAGGCCCAGGGCGGTGATGACGGTAAACAGCATGATGCCGAAGCCCAGTTGGGTCTCGCGAAACGCCAGGGCGATCAGCACCGGGGTGAAGGTGCCCAGCGTTTGCAGGCCGATCAGGTTGCGCAGCACCAGGATCACCAGTACGCCGATGGGGATCATCACCATAATCATGAAGGTCTGCTGGGTTTGCAGCGGCAGGCCGTAGAGCGAGTATTCGAGGAAGCTGGCGTCGGTATTCTCGTCGGTCAGCTTGGCCAGGCGAATGGCGTTCATTTCGCTGTTGTTCATGCTGAAGGTGACGTTGGCTTTTTTGCCGCCATCGACGGTAATCAGGTTGTCATCGCCGGTCCACCACAGCAGGCGGTCGGAGGGCAGGCCCTGCTCGCCGGTTTCCGGGTTGAAGTACAGCCAGTCGGTGCCGTTGAAGCTGCGCAGCCACAGTTCCGGGGTTTGCGGCTGGTCGGCCACCAGGCGGATGGTGTGGACCTTTTCCACCGGCACGTGGGCGATGGACAGCAGCAGTTCGACGATTTTGGCCTTGTGCGCGGTGGACGGGTCGCCCGCCAGCAGCAGCTTGACGTTGTCGTCGTTGAGGTTGTTGACGCGCTTGATCGCCTCGCCGATGAAGGTCTCGACGTCGGCCGAGTGCTGGCGGATCGGCGCCAGCAGGGCTTCGGCGGCGACTTTCTCGGCACCTTCCACCGCGATGCTGTCGCGGAAGGTCGGGCCCTTGATCTTGAGCTTCTCGGCCGAGTAGCGCTTGGTCAGCACCAGGCGGTAGTAGAGGGTCTGGTTGCCGCTGGCACGGCGCGCCGACCAGGTGACCTTGCGGTTGCCATCGACGCGGTTGACCGCCACGCCGTAGTTGTTGGAGATGAAGCTCTCATTGAGGCTCACGTAGTCGCGGCTCAGCGGCGGTACGAACATCTGGATCTTGATCGGGTCCTTGCCGCTGGCGACGAACTCGACCTTGGCGTCGATGTTCCACAGGTCGTCGGTGGCGTCTTCGGTCACCGGGATGCCGAGTACAAAGATCTGATAAGCCGTGATCGAAATGCCCAGCACCACCAGGATGGCAATCAGGACTTTCAGATGGAGGGTAAGAGCGCGCATTGGAATTACTCTGCGGTTGGAGCGTCGGTGGCGCAGGCGGGTTTGCCAGCAGCGTATTTAAGACTGGGGTCGACCAGTGCATCGAAGCGTTTGAGCGCCTCGGAGCCGATCAAAAGCGGGAATTGGAACGCACTACGGTCGGTCAAGTTCACTTCGATGCTGCGCAGCGCCGTGCCCATGCAGATATCCAGGGCGATCACCGGGCGGGCGGTGTAGTTCTTGCCTTCCTCGGGATCGTAGTCGCCGGCGCGGCGCTTGATCTTGCTCACCCGGGCCAGGGGCCGCTCGATGGGGTGGGAGTGGGCGGTGTCGATGGCCAGGTAGAAGCGCACCCAGGACTCGCCATCGCGCTTGAAACGCTTGATGTCGCGGGCACTGAGGGAGGCGGTCTTGGCCCCGGTGTCGAGTTTGGCCGCCACCTCCAGGTCGATGCCGTCGAGCTTGGCGTATTCGTTGAGGCCGTACACGGTTTTACCGGCCGCGAAGCTCACGGCGGGCAGGCACAGCAGGCATAAAAATGTGGGGAAGGGCTTGAGTCTCATAAATCCTGACGCGTGGCGGTGCGGTCTTCAGGTTCAAGGCGGCTGGCATGGCCGCGCAAGCGCCCTCGTGTGCCGGCCCCTCTGTATGAAAGTGGCAGGCGAATGCGGGCGGCATTCTAGCACGGTGGCTTTTTGGCGCCACCGCTGCGCGAGGGCATTAAAGAGGGGTGGATGAAACCGACGGTAGGCGAGCCGTATTAGACGATTGTCGACAATTGCTATTTTGTCTTTGACTGATTGCTGCTGATTAGCTAGTTTCTGCCGTATTGTTTTTAAAGGTGTCGACAATATGCTCGGTCAGCTCGAAGCCCCGGTGGCGATGCAGGACGAATCGGAGACCCTCTCCGAGAACGTCTTCCGCCGTATCCAGGCAGCCATCGTCAAGGGCGAAATCGCCCCGGGCAGCAAGATCTCGGAGCCGGAGCTGGCGCGCACCTATGGCATCAGTCGCGGCCCGCTGCGCGAGGCGATCCATCGCCTGGAAGGCCAGCGCCTGCTGGTGCGCATTCCTCATGTCGGGGCGCGGGTGGTGTCGCTGAGCCACGCCGAGCTGATCGAACTGTATGAAATCCGCGAATCCCTGGAAGGCATGGCCTGCCGCCTGGCCGCCGAGCGCTTGAGCGACGCCGAGATCGAGGAACTGCGCCAGGTGCTGCACACCCACGAGCGCGACGCCGCGTTCCAGGCCGGCGTGGGCTATTACCAGCAGGAAGGCGACTTCGACTTCCACTACCGCATCATCCAGGGCAGTGGCAACCGCACCCTGAGCCAGATGCTGTGCGGCGAGCTGTACCAGTTGGTGCGCATGTACCGCATCCAGTTCTCCGCCACGCCCAACCGCCCGCGCCAGGCCTTTGCCGAACACCACCGGATCCTCGACGCGATCGCTGATCGCGACGGCGAACTGGCCGAATTACTGATGCGCCGCCACATCGGCGCCTCCAAACGCAATATCGCCCGTCACTACCAGGACGGCGCCCAGCCGACAGCCACTCCACGAGGTGAGTCATGAGTTCTACTAACAACAGCACCCCAGGCCAGCGTTTCCGCGATGCGGTCGCCAGCGAACGGCCCCTGCAAGTCGTGGGCGCGATCAACGCCAACCACGCCTTGCTGGCCAAACGCGCCGGTTTCAAGGCGATCTACCTCTCCGGCGGCGGTGTCGCCGCCGGCTCCCTGGGCGTGCCGGACCTGGGCATTACCGGCCTGGACGACGTGCTCACCGACGTGCGGCGCATCACCGACGTCTGCGACCTGCCGCTGCTGGTGGACGTGGACACCGGTTTTGGCTCCTCGGCCTTCAACGTGGCGCGCACCGTGCGTTCGATGATTAAGTTCGGCGCCGCCGCTATCCACATCGAAGACCAGGTCGGCGCCAAGCGCTGTGGCCACCGCCCGAACAAAGAGATCGTGTCCCAGCAGGAAATGGTCGACCGTATCAAGGCGGCCGTCGATGCGCGCACCGATGACAGCTTCGTCATCATGGCCCGCACCGATGCCCTGGCGGTCGAAGGCCTGGAATCGGCCCTGGAACGCGCCGCCGCGTGCATCGAGGCGGGCGCCGACATGGTCTTCCCCGAGGCCATCACGGAACTGGAGATGTACAAGCTGTTCGCCAGCCGCGTGAAAGCGCCAATCCTGGCCAACATCACCGAATTCGGCGCCACGCCCTTGTACACGGTCGAACAGTTGAAATCTGCCGATGTTTCCCTGGTGCTGTACCCGCTCTCGGCCTTCCGCGCCATGAACAAGGCAGCCGAGAACGTCTACACCGCGATCCGTCGCGACGGCACCCAGCAGAATGTGGTCGATACCATGCAAACCCGCATGGAGCTTTACGATGCCATCGACTACCACGTCTTCGAGCAGAAGCTCGACGCACTGTTTGCCGCAAAGAAATAACGCTCCCAACACCGTGAAAGCGTTTCCCTAACAACTACAACATTGGAGAAAACCATGGCCGAAGCAAAAGTATTGAGTGGCGCCGGGCTACGTGGCCAGGTTGCCGGGCAAACTGCGCTGTCCACCGTCGGGCAGTCGGGTGCGGGGCTGACCTACCGTGGCTATGACGTGCGCGAACTGGCCGCCGAGGCGCGGTTCGAGGAAGTCGCCTACCTGCTGCTCTACGGCGACCTGCCGAACAAAGAACAACTGGCCGCCTACATGGCCAAGCTCGCCACCCTGCGTGACCTGCCCCAGGCGCTCAAGGAAGTGCTTGAGCGCATTCCCGCCCAGGCCCACCCGATGGACGTGATGCGCACCGGGTGTTCGTTTTTGGGCAACCTGGAACCGGAGAAAGACTTCTCGGCCCAGAACGCCGTCACCGACCGCTTGCTCGCAGCCTTCCCGGCGATCATGTGCTACTGGTATCGCTTCAGCCACGAGGGCGTGCGCATCAGTTGCGTGAGCGAGGAAGCCTCCATCGGCGGGCATTTCCTGCACCTGCTGCACGGCAAGGCGCCGAGCGAGCTGCACCGCAAGGTGATGGACGTGTCGCTGATCCTCTACGCCGAGCACGAGTTCAACGCCTCCACCTTCACCGCGCGGGTCTGCGCCTCCACCCTGTCGGACCTGTACTCCTGCGTCACCGCCGCCATCGGCTCGCTGCGCGGCCCGTTGCACGGCGGCGCCAACGAAGCGGCGATGGAAATGATCGAGCGCTTCGCCTCCCCTGAAGAGGCCATCAAGGGCACCCTCGGCATGCTGGAGCGCAAAGACAAGATCATGGGCTTTGGCCACGCGATCTACAAAGACAACGACCCGCGCAACGAGGTCATCAAGGGCTGGTCGAAAAAACTCGCCGACGAAGTGGGCGACAAGGTGCTGTTCCCGGTCTCCGAAGCCATCGACCAGACCATGTGGGCGCAGAAGAAGCTGTTCCCCAACGCCGACTTCTACCATGCCTCGGCGTACCACTTCATGGGCATCCCGACCAAGCTGTTCACGCCGATCTTCGTCTGCTCGCGCCTGACCGGCTGGGCCGCCCACGTCTTCGAGCAACGCGCCAACAACCGCATCATCCGTCCAAGCGCCGAGTACATCGGCGTTGAACAGCGCAAGTTCGTGCCAATCGAACGTCGCTGAGTACAGACCTAAAAGGCACGGCAAATGAGCTGTTCTGTGGGGGCGGGCGAGCCCGCTCCCACAGGTACCGCTGTCGATGCCCACAGTTCGCTTTTGTGAACCTACCGTGACCGAGTCCCGACGATGAACACACACTTTCGCAAACCGCTGCCCAACAGCCGACTCGACTACTTCGACGCCCGCGAGGCGGTCGATGCCATCAGCCCCGGCGCCTACGCCACCTTGCCGTACACCTCCCGCGTGCTGGCGGAAAACCTGGTGCGCCGTTGCGACCCGGCGACGCTCACCGCGTCGCTCAAGCAACTGATCGAACGCAAGCGCGACCTCGACTTTCCGTGGTTTCCGGCCCGCGTGGTGTGCCACGACATCCTCGGCCAGACCGCCCTGGTGGACCTCGCCGGCCTGCGTGACGCCATTGCCCTGCAAGGTGGCGACCCGGCCCAAGTCAACCCGGTGGTGCCGACCCAGTTGATCGTCGACCACTCCCTGGCGGTGGAATGCGGCGGTTTCGACCCCCAGGCCTTCGAGAAAAACCGCGAGATCGAAGACCGGCGCAACGAAGACCGTTTCCACTTCATCAACTGGACCAAAAAAGCCTTCAAGAACGTCGATGTGATCCCGCCCGGCAACGGCATCATGCACCAGATCAACCTGGAGAAAATGTCCCCGGTGATCCAGGCCCGCGACGGCGTGGCCTTCCCTGACACCTGCGTGGGCACCGACAGCCACACGCCCCACGTCGATGCCCTGGGCGTGATCGCCATCGGCGTCGGCGGCCTCGAAGCCGAGAGCGTGATGCTCGGCCGCGCTTCGTGGATGCGCCTGCCTGAAAGCGTCGGCGTCGAGCTGACCGGCAAGCTGCAACCGGGCATCACCGCCACCGACATGGTGTTGGCACTGACCGAGTTCCTGCGCCAGCAGAAGGTCGTCGGCGCCTGGCTGGAGTTCTTCGGCGAGGGTGCCAGCGCCCTGACCCTGGGCGACCGCGCGACCATCTCCAACATGGCCCCGGAGTACGGCGCCACGGCGGCGATGTTCTACATCGACCAGCAAACCATCGACTACCTGCGCCTCACCGGCCGCGAAGACGACCAAGTGAAACTGGTGGAGGGCTACGCCAAGCTCACCGGCCTGTGGGCCGACAGCCTTGCTGGCGCGCAGTACGAGCGCAGCCTGCGCTTTGACCTGTCCTCGGTGGTGCGCAACATGGCCGGGCCGAGCAACCCCCACGCCCGCGTCGCCACCAGCGACCTGGCGGCCAAAGGCATTGCCGGGCAATGGGACGACGTGCCGGGGCAGATGCCCGACGGCGCGGTCATCATCGCTGCTATCACCAGTTGCACCAACACCAGCAACCCGCGCAACGTCATCGCCGCCGGCCTGATGGCGCGCAACGCCAATCGCCTGGGCCTGGCCCGCAAGCCGTGGGTCAAATCGTCGTTGGCGCCGGGCTCGAAAACCGTCGCCCTGTACCTGGACGAAGCCGGCCTGACCAAGGAACTGGAACAACTGGGCTTTGGCGTCGTGGCCTTTGCCTGCACCACCTGCAACGGCATGTCCGGCGCTCTGGACCCGGCGATCCAGCAGGAAATCATCGACCGCGACCTGTACGCCACCGCCGTGCTCTCGGGCAACCGCAACTTCGACGGGCGCATCCACCCTTACGCCAAGCAGGCCTTTTTGGCTTCGCCGCCGCTGGTGGTGGCCTACGCCATTGCCGGGACCATCCGCTTCGACATCGAGAAGGATGTGCTGGGCCTGGACGCCGAGGGCCGGGAAATCCGCCTCAAGGACATCTGGCCCAGCGATGAAGAGATCGACGCCGTGGTCAAGGCCGCGGTCAAGCCGGAGCAGTTTCGCAAGGTCTACATCCCGATGTTCGCCATCCACGAAGACACCGGGCCGAAAGTCGCGCCGCTGTACGACTGGCGCCCCATGAGCACCTACATCCGCCGCCCGCCGTACTGGGAAGGCGCCCTGGCCGGGGCACGGCCCCTCAAGGGCATGCGCCCGCTGGCCGTGCTGCCGGACAACATCACCACCGATCACCTGTCGCCGTCCAACGCCATCATGCTCGACAGCGCCGCCGGCGAGTACCTGGCGAAAATGGGCCTGCCGGAAGTGGACTTCAACTCCTACGCCACCCACCGCGGCGACCACTTGACCGCCCAGCGCGCGACCTTCGCCAACCCTAAGCTGTTCAACGAAATGGTCGTGGAAAACGGCAAGGTCAAGCAGGGGTCCCTGGCGCGCATCGAACCCGAGGGCAAGGTCACGCGGATGTGGGAAGCCATCGAAACCTACATGGAGCGCAAGCAGCCGCTCATCATCATCGCCGGCGCCGACTACGGCCAGGGCTCGTCCCGCGACTGGGCGGCCAAAGGCGTGCGCCTGGCCGGGGTGGAGGCGATTGCCGCCGAAGGCTTCGAGCGCATCCACCGCACCAACCTGGTGGGCATGGGGGTGTTGCCGCTGGAGTTCGCCCCGGGCACCAACCGCCACACCCTGGGCATCGACGGCAGCGAAACCTATGACGTCATCGGCCAGCGCACCCCGCGCGCGACCCTGACCCTGGTCATCAACCGTAAGAACGGCGAGCGCGTCGAAGTGCCGGTGACCTGCCGCCTGGACACCGCCGAAGAAGTGTCGATCTACGAGGCCGGGGGCGTGTTGCAGCGCTTCGCCCAGGACTTCCTGGAATCGGCTGCCGCCGTTTAACTCGATGGGGCGCGGGGGGCAAGCCCCTGCGCCTGATAAGGACAACCATGGCCCACGTACCGCAAATCAAGATCCCCGCCACCTACATGCGCGGCGGCACCAGCAAAGGCGTGTTCTTCAGCCTGCAAGACCTGCCCGAAGCGGCCCAGGTTCCGGGCCCGGCCCGCGATGCCCTGATGCTGCGGGTGATTGGCAGCCCCGACCCCTACGATAAGCAGATCGACGGCATGGGCGGGGCGAGCTCCAGCACCAGCAAAAGCGTGATCGTGTCCAAGAGCATCAAGGCCGGGCACGACGTCGACTACCTGTTCGGCCAAGTGGCCATCGACAAACCGTTCGTGGACTGGAGCGGCAACTGCGGCAACCTGTCGGCGGCGGTCGGTTCGTTCGCCATCGGCAGTGGCCTGGTGGACGCCAGCCGCATTCCCGCCAATGGCGTGGCGGTGGTGCGTATCTGGCAGGCCAACATCGGCAAGACCATCATCGCCCACGTACCGATTACCGACGGCGCGGTGCAGGAAACCGGCGACTTTGAGCTCGACGGCGTGACCTTTCCCGCCGCCGAGGTGCAGCTGGAGTTCATGGAACCGGCGGCTGAGGAGGAGGGCAGCGCCGGGTCGATGTTCCCCACCGGCAACCTGGTGGACGACCTGGAGGTGCCGAGCGTCGGCACCTTTAAGGCGACCCTGATAAACGCTGGCATCCCGACGATTTTCCTTAACGCCAAGGATTTGGGTTACACCGGCACCGAGTTGCAGGGCCAGATCAACGGTGATGCCAAGGCCTTGGCCATGTTTGAAACCATCCGCGCCTACGGCGCCTTGCGCATGGGCCTGATAAAGGACGTGGCCGAGGCCGCCCAGCGCCAGCACACGCCGAAAGTGGCGTTCGTCGCCGCGCCTGCCGACTACACCGCGTCCAGCGGCAAGCAGGTGAAGGCGACGGACATCGATTTGCTGGTGCGGGCGCTGTCCATGGGCAAGCTGCACCACGCCATGATGGGCACCGCCGCGGTGGCCATCGGCACGGCGGCGGCGATCTGCGGCACCCTGGTCAACCAGGCTGCCGGCGGCGGCGCGCGCACGGCGGTGCGTTTCGGCCACCCCTCGGGCACCCTGCGCGTCGGCGCTGAGGCCCGCCAGGTCAACGGCGAATGGACCGTGAAAAAAGCCATCATGAGCCGCAGCGCGCGGGTATTGATGGAAGGTTGGGTGCGGGTGCCGGGGGATTCGTTCTAACGCCACATTCTGCCTCTGTGTGGGCTAGCCCACACAGACTCTCTCCAAGTCGTCCTCACCCTTGCCGTGCCGGCAACTTGGTAATGGCAAACCCCGCCAACAAAATCGCCGAATACAGCATCAACTCCCGGGATACCACCTGGCCTTCGTACCAGGCGCCGATCACCACGGCGAACACCGGGAAAATAATGAACACGAACGACAGAATGATCGGGCTCAAGCGCTTGAGCAGGATGAAGTACACGATAAAGCCCCCCACCGACGCCACCAGCCCCAGGTACAGCAGGGCGGCCCACGAGCGTTGGCTGATGGCGCCGAACGCGGGCGCTTCCAAAAAACAACCGGCGACGAACAGCATCAGCCCGGCAATGCCGATGGGCAGGGTGTTGTAGGTGATGACGCTGATGGCCGTGCCTTGTTTCTTGGTTATCACGTAGCACAGCGCATGCAGGATGGCGGCCGTGAGGATCGCCACCACGCCGAGGAACTCCGCGTGGTCCAGGCTCAGGCCCTGGCTGCGCAGGATCATGAACAGGCTGGCAAAACCGATGCCGATCCCCAGCACCTGCGCACCACGAATGCGCTCGCCGAGGAACAGTGCGCTGAAAATCAGGATGAACACCGGCATGCAACTGAACAGCAGGGCCGTGAGGCCGGACGAGACGTGCATTTCGCCGTAGTTGAGCAAGTAGTACGGCACGCTGAAGTACGACAGGGTGACGAACACGAAAAACCAGCGGCTTTGCCGAGGGAACAGCAGGGGTTCGCGGCGCCACAGGGCAAAGCCCAGGAACAGCGGGAAAGCGATCAGAAACCGCAGGCCCGCCGAGGTCAGGGGCGGCACGCTTTCCACGGCGATCTTGATCCCCAGCCAGGTGGTGCCCCAGCTCAGGCAGACAATCAGGAACAGCACGCTGGTGACCAGTTTGGCCAGCCACGCCTTGCGTGCGGGGAGGGCCGGGTGGGCGGTGATGGCAGTGGGCATTGATTGCTCCTTTCGTGAAACGGAATTGACCTCTATATTTCGAGGCTTGATCCGAAATTGAACCCTTTTCGGCACGTTATTAGGGAAGCAGATGGCCGTCAAAGTAAGTATTGCCATGGTGTCAATGATGCGGGCCGGGTTGGCCGATGGCCTGGGCGCCAAGTACCAGCGCCTGGCGGAGGCGGTGGCGGCGGGCATCGCCCAGGGTTTGATTGAGCCTGGTTGCAAGTTGCCACCGCACCGTTTGCTGTCCGACAGCCTGGGAGTGACCATCGGCACCGTCAGCCGTGCCTATGGCGAGTTGGAGCGCCTGGGCCTGGTAGTGGCGCGGGTCGGCGACGGTACCTATGTGCGCGAGCAGGGCATGGAACGGGTACGTGACCAGGGCTTTCGCAATGTCGGCGATGAACCGCGCGCCTGCCTGGACATGAGCCGCAACCAGCACATCCCCGGCCAGGAAACCGCCAGCATGGCCCGCACTCTGCAAACCCTGGCCGGTGACCGCGCGGCGTTGCAGGGCATGGGTGGCTACACCGCCGACGCCGGGCTATTGCGCTACCGCATGGCGGGTGCGCAGTGGATGCGTCACGGCGCCTTTGTGCCAGACCCGGCCCAGGTCATCTGCGTCAATGGCGGCCAGCACGGCCTGCTGTGTTGCCTGATGGGCCTGCTCAAGGCCGGCGACACCCTGGTCACCGAGCACTTGACCTACCCGGGGCTTATCAGTGTGGCGCGCATGCTGGGCATCAAGTTGCTGGGCCTGGCCATGGACGAGCAAGGCCTGCTGCCCCAGGCGTTGGCTGAGGCGTGCCGCATGCACCGGGTCGCGGCGCTGTACTGCACGGCGACGCTGCAAAACCCGAGCACGGCGGTGATGTCTGCCGAACGGCGCGAGGCCATCGCCCGGGTCTGCCGGGAGCACAACCTCTTGGTGCTGGAAGATGAGGCCCACGGTGTGCTGATGGCTGACCGGCCCTTGCCCCTGAGTCATTTTGCCGCTGAGCGCAGCGTGCTTATCAGCAGCTTGAGCAAGGCCTTGGCGGCGGGGTTGCGGGTTGGCTACCTGCATGCGCCCGCCGCGTTGGTGGGGCGCTTGGCAGCCGCGGTGCGCGCCACCTGCTGGATGGCCACGCCCCTGAGCCTGGAGCTGGCCACGGCCTGGATTGAACAGGGTGTGGCCGCGCAGTTACTGCAGCAGCAGGTGGCCGAGATTGCTCGGCGCAAGGCGCTGGTAGAAGGGCAGTTGAGCGGGCTTGAGTACCAGACCCAACCCGGGTGCCCGCATTTCTGGATCAAGGTGCCCGAGCCGTGGCGGGCCTCGGAGGTGGAGGCGCGGCTCAAGGAAGGCAATTACCTGGTCGCCACCGCCGAGGCGTTCGCCGTGGGGCAGGCCGCGGTGCCGCAGTTCATCCGCGCCAGTGTGTGCAATGCCAGCGCAGATGACGCCTGGCTGGCAGAGGGTTTTGCCTTGTTGGGCGAGGTGCTGCGCCGGCCAGGCTAGTGAAATGGCCGAGAGTGATGACGGCTGCCCAGGCCGGATCACGTCACTTGGGCCGCCGGTCATGGCCCGCTTATTTGAAGCGCCGTTCCACGCCTTTTTCGACAAGGATCTTCGCCGAGATCTCTTCCACCGAAAAATGCGTGGAGTTGATGTGGGGAATGTTCTCGCGGCGGAACAGGTTTTCCACCTCACGCACCTCGAACTCGCACTGGGCATAGCTCGAATAGCGGCTGTTGGGCTTGCGCTCGTTGCGGATCGCGGTGAGGCGGTCGGGGTCTATGGTCAGCCCGAACAGCTTGTGCTGGTGGGCGCGCAGGGCATTGGGCAGTTGCAGGCGCTCCATGTCCTCTTCGGTCAGCGGGTAGTTGGCGGCGCGGATGCCGAATTGCATGGCCATGTACAGGCAGGTCGGGGTCTTGCCACAGCGGGACACGCCCACCAGGATCAGATCGGCCTTGTCGTAATAGTGGGTGCGGGCGCCGTCGTCGTTGTCGAGGGCGAAGTTCACCGCCTCGATACGCTCCATATAGTTGGAGTTGTGGCCGATGGAGTGGGATTTGCCCACCGAGTACGAGGAGTGCTCGGTCAGCTCGGCCTCCAGCGGCGCGAGGAAGGTGGAGAAGATATCGATCATGAAACCATTGGACGTGGCGAGAATCTCACGGATGTCCTGGTTGACGATGGTGTCGAAGATGATCGGACGCAAGCCGTCCTTTTCGGCGGCACTGTTGATTTGTTGTACCATTGCCCGCGCTTTTTCCGCACTGTCGATGTACGGACGGGTGAATTTGGCGAAGGTAATATTTTCGAATTGCGCCAACAGGCTCTGGCCGAGGGTCTCGGCTGTGATACCTGTGCCGTCGGAGATAAAGAAAGCAGATCGTTTCATTTGCGCCTTGGGCCTTAAGCTAGTCACGATTCTTGGATATGATAGGCGCGATTTGTTGGCCGCCAATTGGCCAGCATTCTCACTTATTTTCCAGGTCCAGGCCATATCGCTGGCAAATGCTCCTTTGAGCTGCCGGCCTCCTGAGCTTTTCCAACACAGTTAGTGGAGAGATCACCTTGGTAGAGTACGTAGTTTCCCTCGATAAGCTCGGCGTCCATGATGTGGAGCATGTAGGGGGCAAGAACGCATCCCTTGGCGAGATGATAAGCAACCTGGCGGGTGCTGGCGTGTCGGTGCCGGGTGGCTTTGCCACGACAGCTCAGGCTTACCGTGATTTCCTCGAATTGAGCGGCCTCAACGAACAGATCCACGCCGCGCTCGACGCGCTGGATGTGGACGACGTCAATGCCCTGGCCCGCACCGGCGCCCAGATCCGCCAATGGATCATGGAAGCCGAGTTCCCCGAGAAGCTCAACGCCGAGATCCGTACCGCGTTCGCCGCCCTGTCGGCCGGCAACCCGGATATGGCCGTGGCCGTGCGTTCCTCTGCCACCGCCGAAGACTTGCCGGATGCCTCTTTCGCCGGCCAGCAAGAGACTTTCCTGAACATCCGTGGCGTGGAAAACGTGATCCGCGCTGCCAAAGAGGTGTTCGCCTCGCTGTTCAACGACCGCGCCATTTCCTACCGCGTGCACCAGGGCTTCGACCATAAGCTGGTGGCCCTGTCTGCGGGTGTGCAGCGCATGGTGCGTTCGGAAACCGGCACCGCCGGCGTGATGTTCACCCTCGACACCGAGTCGGGTTTCCGTGACGTGGTGTTCATCACCGGCGCCTACGGCCTGGGCGAAACCGTGGTGCAAGGCGCGGTCAACCCGGACGAGTTCTACGTGCACAAGCACACCCTGGCGGCCGGTCGCCCGGCAATCCTGCGCCGCAACCTGGGCAGCAAGGCCATCAAGATGATCTACGGCGACGAGGCCAAGGCCGGTCGTTCGGTCAAGACTGTCGATGTTGACAAGGCTGATCGCGCGCGTTTCTGCCTCACCGACGCGGAAGTGGCCGAGTTGGCCAAACAAGCGATGATTATCGAGAAGCACTACAAGTGCCCGATGGATATCGAGTGGGCCAAGGACGGTGACGACGGCAAGCTGTACATCGTGCAGGCCCGCCCGGAAACCGTGAAGAGCCGCACCCAGGCCAACGTCATGGAGCGCTATCTGCTCAAGGAAACCGGCACCGTGCTGGTGGAAGGCCGCGCCATCGGCCAGCGCATCGGCGCTGGCAAGGTGCGCATCATCAAGGACGTGTCCGAGATGGACAAGGTCCAGCCAGGCGACGTTCTGGTCTCCGACATGACCGACCCGGACTGGGAACCGGTCATGAAGCGCGCCAGCGCCATCGTCACCAATCGCGGCGGGCGTACCTGCCACGCGGCGATCATCGCCCGTGAACTGGGTATCCCGGCAGTCGTCGGTTGCGGCAACGCCACCGAGCTGCTCAAGGAAGGCCAGGGCGTGACCGTTTCCTGCGCCGAAGGCGACACCGGCTACATCTTCGAGGGCCAGTTGGGCTTCGACATCAAGAAAAACTCCGTGGATGCCATGCCGGACCTGCCGTTCAAGATCATGATGAACGTCGGCAACCCGGATCGCGCCTTCGACTTCGCCCAATTGCCGAACGCCGGCGTGGGCCTGGCCCGCCTGGAGTTCATCATCAACCGTATGATCGGCGTGCACCCCAAGGCACTGCTGAACTACGCCGGGCTGCCACAAGAGATCAAAGACAGCGTCGACAAGCGCATCGCCGGCTACGACGATCCGGTCGAGTTCTACGTCGAGAAACTGGTGGAAGGCATCAGCACCCTGGCGGCGGCTTTCACCCCGAAAAAGGTCATCGTGCGCCTGTCGGACTTCAAGTCCAACGAATACGCCAACCTGATCGGCGGCAAGCTCTACGAGCCAGAAGAAGAAAACCCGATGCTGGGCTTCCGTGGTGCTTCGCGCTACATCAGCGAAGCCTTCCGCGACTGCTTCGAGCTCGAATGCCGCGCCCTCAAGCGCGTGCGCAATGAAATGGGCCTGACCAACGTCGAAATCATGGTGCCGTTCGTCCGCACCCTGGGCGAGGCGAGCCAGGTGATCGACCTGCTGGCCGAAAACGGCCTGGCCCGTGGCGATAACGGCCTGCGCATCATCATGATGTGCGAACTGCCGTCCAACGCGATCCTGGCCGAGGAATTCCTGGAGTTCTTCGACGGCTTCTCCATCGGCTCCAACGACCTGACCCAGCTGACCCTGGGTCTGGACCGTGATTCCGGGATCATCGCGCACCTGTTCGACGAGCGTAACCCGGCGGTCAAGAAGTTGCTGGCCAACGCCATCCAGGCCTGTAACAAGGCTGGCAAGTACATCGGCATCTGCGGCCAGGGGCCTTCGGACCATCCTGACCTGGCCAAATGGCTGATGGAGCAGGGCATCGAAAGCGTCTCGCTGAACCCCGATTCCGTGCTGGAAACCTGGTTCTTCCTGGCTGAAGGCCAGGCAGCAGGCTGATCGATGGATGAGGCGCCGCGCAGCCTTGGCTGAGCGGCGCTTTGGGATTCAAGCAGGGCGGGCTCCATTCGGATGCCGCCCTTTTTTGTGCAAGAGCATTATGCAAAGCAGCAGCAACCTATTTCCTGTCGCCCTGATTAGCGCCGAACGGCGCGGTGATCTGAGCGAAGATGTCTACCGCCTCAAGCCCGGGAACAGCCCGGACGGCTCCGTGGAGCTGGCCGTCACCCGTTTGGGCATGGCCGATGGCGGCCCGGTGCGCGGCGTTCCGGTGGTCTTGCTGCATGGCAGTTTTTCCAATCGACGCTTCTGGTTTTCCCCCAAGGGCCTGGGCTTGGGCGCCTTTCTGGCGCGGGCCGGGTTCGATGTGTGGATTCCGGAGATGCGCGGCCATGGTCTGTCCCAGCGCAACCAAGCCTATCGCAACAACCGTGTGGCCGATTACGCGCGCTACGACCTGCCGGCCATCGCCGCCTTCGTGCGTGAGCAAAGCGGCCAGGTACCGCACTGGATCGGCCATTCCCTGGGCGGCATCACCCTCGCCGCTGCGCTGGGCGGGCAGTACCTAGGCGAGCCAGCAGTGGCGTCCGTGGCGTTTTTCGGCACCCAGGTCAGCCGCACCTATTGGCCTTTGAAAATTCCGCCGGTGGAATGGAGCGGGCGTTTCATTCTCAAGCGTTTTGCCCAGTTGTCCGGTTCCCGGCTCAAGCGCGGCCCGGAGGACGAGCCTATTGGCCTGGCCCTGGAAAGCCTGCGCTGGTATGGCTTGTTTGGCCGTTTTGGCGAAAAGGACAAGGACTGGTGGGCCGGGCTGGCCGAGGTACAAGTGCCGGTGCTGGCGGTGAGCGCCGCGGGCGACGATCAAGACCCGACCTGGGCCTGCCGCAAACTGTTCGACCAACTGGGCTCGGCGCACAAACAATTCGTCTGCCTGGGGCCAGAGCAAGGCTTCAGCGAGCGCTTCGGCCACGTTGAGATGCTGGTCAGCAAGAATGCGCGCACCGAGGTCTGGCCGCTGGTGGCGCGCTGGCTGGCCGAGCCGCTTTCGCCCTTGTTGACCCAGGAGTCTAAGCAGGCCCTGGCAGTCTGATTGCGACGCTCTAACATCGGCGTTCCGCTGGCTCGGGCTAACGGCTAAGCTATGGCGCATTACACGGCTGGCGGCCTCAACATCTGCTACCGTGGCGCGTGTTTTTCGACCCCTCGTGTTTTTCCTCTACAGGAGTTTCTCGATGAACCATTACATCACTCCCGACCTGTGCGACGCCTACCCGGACCTGGTCCAGGTGCTCGAGCCGATGTTCAGCAATTTCGGCGGCCGAGACTCGTTCGGCGGCGAAATCGTGACCATCAAGTGCTTTGAAGACAATTCGCGGGTCAAGGAACAAGCAGAACTCGATGGGCAGGGCAAGGTGCTGGTGGTCGATGGTGGCGGCTCCCTGCGCCGTGCGTTGCTGGGCGACATGATCGCCGAGCGAGCGGCCAAGAACGGCTGGGAAGGGCTGGTGATCTACGGCTGCATCCGCGACGTGGATGTCATCGCGCAAACCGACCTGGGCGTACAGGCTCTGGCCAGCCACCCGATGAAGACCGACCGGCGTGGCGTGGGCGACCTGAACGTGCCCGTGACCTTCGCGGGCGTGACCTTCCGCCCGGGCGAGTACATCTACGCCGACAACAACGGCGTGATTGTCTCCCCCAGCCCGCTGAAAATGCCTGAATAAAGGGATTCAGATGTTCGAGGAAGAAAACGCGCAGTGGGGCCTGGTCCATGCCCTGGTGCTGGACGGTAAAGGCGGTGCGCGTTCGATTGCCCGGACTGAACTCGATGATTTGCAGCTTCAGGCCCACGAAAGCCTGTGGCTGCATTGGGATCGCAGCCACCCGCAAACCCAGACCTGGTTGCGTAAGTCCAGTGGCTTGAGCGAATTCAGTTGCGACTTACTGCTGGAAGAAAATACCCGCCCACGCCTGCTGGCATTGCCCGACAGCGAACTGTTGCTGTTCTTGCGTGGGGTCAACCTCAACCCGGGGGCCGAGCCCGAGGACATGGTGTCGGTGCGCATCTTCGCCTCGGCGCAACGGGTGATTTCCCTGCGTCTGCGGCCCTTGCGCGCCACCGATGAGCTACTGGCGCAACTGGCCGAGGGCAAAGGCCCGAAAACCAGCTCTGAACTGGTCCTTTATATGGCTCAGTACCTCACCAATAAAGTGCAGGACTTGGTCAGCGACCTCTCGGAAGTGGTCGATGAGGAAGAGGAAAAACTGGATACCGACGAGCGGTACACACCCGAGCACGGGGCCATTTTGCAGATCCGCCGCAGGGCAGCGGGGCTCAAGCGCTTCCTGGCGCCACAGCGGGATATTTTCGCCCAGTTGACCCGTATCAAACTGCCCTGGTTCGTCGATGACGATGGCGATTACTGGAACGAATTGAACAACAGCCTGACCCGTTATCTCGAAGAACTGGAATTGACCCGCGAGCGCGTGGGGCTGGTGCTGGAGGCCGAAGACCGGCGTTTGAGCGTGCGCATGAACCGCACGATGTACCGCTTCGGTATCGTGACCGGGATTTTTTTGCCCATGAGTTTTCTCACCGGCCTGCTGGGGATCAACGTCGGCGGAATTCCGTTCTCCGACAGCCCATATGGCTTCCTCCTGGCGTGCCTGATGATGGTTTCGGTGGCGCTGGGGCAATGGTGGTTGTTCCGCCGATTGCGATGGGTATGACGGCGCGCCGTGTGACCCGAAGAATTTTGATCGCGTCTTTCACTGACATCTCGAGAGGTGCGTATGCACGATCCGTTTGAACAGTCCCTACGTGACATGCTTAACGCCACGCCGTCGAGCCGCGACGACGACGCCTGCTTGGGTCGCGTACTGAAAACCGCCAACCGCCAGGTCGGTGCCGGTGATCTCTTCAGCCTCCTGGGCCGCTGGTTGCCGGCGCTGATGATCGCGCTCAATAACGGCTCGGCCCACGTCTCGCCGGTTTCCCGCCGCAAATCTACCGCTCGTACTGCTGATAAGGCTGATTGAATATGGAACTTGATCTCTGGACCCAGAGCCTCGTCACGGCAATGACCGCGTTGTGGACCAAGGTGGCGAACTTCATTCCCAACCTGTTCGGGGCGTTGGTCGTTCTGTTGCTGGGCTTTGTCGTGGCCAAGCTGCTTGACACCCTGCTGTCCAAGTTGCTGGCCAAGCTGGGCCTCGACCGGCTGATGGGCGGCACCGGCTTGACCAAGTTGCTGTCGCGCGCGGGCCTGCAAGTGCCGATCTCCACACTGATTGGCAAGATCGTCTACTGGTTCGTCCTGCTGATTTTTCTGGTTTCTGCCGCAGAGTCCCTTGGCCTTCAGCGAGTTTCAGCTACGCTCGACATGCTTGCGCTGTATTTACCGAAGGTTTTCGGCGCTGCGCTGGTGTTGTTGGTTGGGGTGTTGTTGGCGCAATTGGTCAACGGGTTGGTGCGCGGGGCGGCAGAAGGCGTGGGTCTGGACTACGCTGCCGGGCTTGGTCGCATTGCTCAGGGGCTGGTCATTATCATCAGCATTTCTGTTGCGATCAGCCAGTTGGAGGTCAAGACCGACCTGCTTAACCATGTGATCGTGATCGTTTTGATAACCGTTGGTCTGGCAGTTGCCTTGGCCATGGGATTGGGAAGCCGGGAAATCGCCGGTCAGATTCTTGCAGGAATCTATGTGCGTGAGCTGTATCAGGTTGGGCAACAAGTGCGTGTAGGCGAGGTCGAAGGCCAGATCGAGGAAATCGGCACGGTGAAAACCACCGTGCTGACCGACGAGGGCGAGCTAGTCTCCCTCTCCAATCGGATCCTGCTGGAGCAGCATGTGAGTAGCCGCTAACCCGGCAAACCCTGCTACTGTATGCCGCCGCAAAAGCCCGCGAAACGCCGGCTGCGGCGGACATTGACCTGACTGTCGGCCCGACTCGTTTTGAATAAAGCCCAATCGCTATCCACGCGCTACGATCCCCGCGAGCTCTCTGATGAGGAGTTGGTTGCGCGCTCGCACACGGAGCTGTTTCACATAACACGCGCCTATGAAGAATTGATGCGGCGTTATCAGCGGACCCTGTTTAACGTTTGTGCGCGTTATTTAGGGAACGATCGTGACGCCGATGATGTCTGTCAGGAGGTGATGTTGAAGGTGTTGTACGGGTTGAAGAACTTCGAGGGGAAATCGAAGTTCAAGACATGGCTCTATAGCATCACGTACAACGAATGCATCACGCAGTATCGAAAGGAACGGCGAAAGCGTCGCTTGATGGACGCCTTGAGCCTGGACCCCCTCGAAGAGGTGTCTGAAGAAAAGACACCAAAGCCCGAGGACAAGGCCGGACTCGACCGCTGGCTAGTGCACGTGAACCCGATTGACCGCGAAATCCTGGTGCTACGATTTGTCGCAGAACTGGAATTTCAGGAGATCGCAGACATAATGCACATGGGTTTGAGTGCTACAAAAATGCGTTACAAGCGTGCTCTAGATAAATTACGTGAGAAATTTGCAGGCGTCGCTGAAACTTAGTTCGATGCAAATATCTCTTACGTCCAGGCAAGTCTGTTAGACTGGCCGCCGAGTTGTCCCCCGGTTTGCGGGACTGCTTTACAATCACCAGATGGGGATTTAACGGATGAAACTGAAAAACACCTTGGGCTTAGCCATTGGTTCTCTTATTGCCGCTACTTCGTTCGGCGCGCTGGCACAAGGCCAAGGCGCAGTTGAAATCGAAGGTTTCGCCAAGAAAGAGTATTACGACAGCGCTCGTAACTTCAAAAACGACGGCAACCTGTTCGGTGGCTCGGTTGGTTACTTCCTGACCGACGACGTAGAGCTGCGTCTGGCCTACGACGAAGTGCACAACGTACGTGCCGACAACGGCCGTAACATCAAGGGCTCCAATACCGCACTGGACGCTCTGTACCACTTCAACAACCCGGGCGACATGATCCGTCCGTACGTTTCGGCTGGTTTCTCCGATCAAAGCATCGGTCAGAACCAATCCGGTCGTAACGGTTCCACCTTCGCCAACCTGGGCGGCGGTGCCAAGCTTTACTTCACCGAAAACTTCTACGCCCGTGCTGGTGTTGAAGCTCAGTACAACATCGACCAAGGCGACACCGAGTGGGCGCCAAGCGTCGGTATCGGTGTGAACTTCGGTGGCGGCTCCAAGCCTGCTGCTGCTCCAGTTCCAGCTCCGGCTGAAGTCTGCTCCGACAGCGACAACGATGGCGTGTGCGACAACGTCGACAAGTGCCCAGACACCCCAGCCAACGTAACTGTTGACGCTGATGGCTGCCCAGCAGTTGCTGAAGTTGTACGTGTTGAGCTGGACGTGAAATTCGACTTCGACAAGTCGGTCGTCAAGACCAACAGCTACGGCGACATCAAAAACCTCGCTGACTTCATGAAGCAGTACCCACAAACCACCACTACTGTTGAAGGTCACACTGACTCCGTCGGTCCTGACGCTTACAACCAGAAGCTGTCCGAGCGTCGCGCTAGCGCCGTTAAACAGGTTCTGACCAACCAGTACGGTGTTGAATCGTCCCGCGTTCAGTCTGTTGGCTACGGCGAATCCCGCCCAGTTGCTGACAACGCCACTGACGCTGGTCGCGCTGTTAACCGTCGCGTAGAAGCTGCGGTAGAAGCTCAAGCTAAGTAATTAGCTGGTAGCTCTGAAAAGCCCGGCCTTGGCCGGGCTTTTCTTTGCCTGCGATTTGATGAACGCCTGCTGTTTTCATGGCTCCTAGCGTGCCACGTTGCCATCAGTCAGGCAGCCGGACGCTTCAGTTTAAAGCGGTGGCCGGCTTCCTGCGTGGATGTCAGGGCACTCCTACGCTCGCCGTTAGTGTGCTGGCGAGCAGGCGTTTGATTTCCGGTACGCATGAGCCGCACTGAGTGCCGCAGCCCAGTTCCTGTTGCAGGCCTTGTAGGTTGAGGCCACGGCCAATGCCAGCGCACACGGCTTGTTGGCTGACGTTCTTACAGTTGCACAAAACCTTGTGCGCTCCGGCGTCGCTGGCTTCGGCGCCGGGCGCGGCACTCAGGGGGGCCAGCAGCCAGCGCTGCAGCGCTGCATCGACCCGGCCTTCCAGCCACAGCCCTTGTAACCAGTGGCTTGCCCGGATTTCGCCGGCCAGGCGAACGGCGGTGATGCGGCCCTGCTCGATGCGTACCCGTTTACCGATGGCCCGTTGCGGGTCGTCATAAGCCATGACCGGCCCCTGATGGAGCTCAAGCTGACGGTCAATGGCTGCCAGCAGTTGCGGATCGGCTGGGCAGGTGTTGGCGCCGCGCAGCACCAGGGCCGGGCGTTCGCGGCCGGTGAGGCTGAGGCTGAGGTAATCCAGGCCCCCGCAGAGCGGGCGCAGCGCTTCAAAATGCCGCTGCACATCGCCCTCTATCAGCACAAACAGCTCCCAAGGCAGCCCCGCCGGGCTGATGCGCACACCTGTGTGCTTGAGTTCCGGTTGCTTGGACAAGGGGTCGAACGCTGAAGGGGTGAGGGTATTGATACCGCCCTTGAGGAAGCGATCGCCCCAGTGCATGGGCAGGAATGCCTGCCCCGGGCGTACGGCAGTGTCCTCGTGTACTGCAACGATCAGCTCGCCGTGGCGGCTGTTCAGCCGCGCCAAGTTGCCGCTTTGCAGGCCCTGGCGGCGCAGTTCGTCGGGATGCAGGCTCAGCAGCGCTTCGCTGACATGACCGAACAACTGCGCTGCGGTGCCGGTGCGGCTCATGCCGTGCCATTGGTCGCGTAGGCGGCCGGTGAGCAGAGTCAACGGGTAATCGCGGTCAGGCTGCTCCAACGCAGCGACGAACGGTTCGCTGATAAACCGCGCCCGAGCATTGGCGGTAGGAAAGCGGCCATCGCCATACAAGCGCGGTGTACCCCTCACGGCGCCTTCAGGGAACGGCCACTGCTGCGGGCCGATGCGCTCCAGCAGGTCGTGGCTCAGGCCACTGAGGTCGAGGTCGCGGTGGCGGGTCAGGCCTTTGAATTCATCGAACAAGTGGCTGGCCTGGGTGAAGTCGAACAGGCTTGGCAACCCGGGGCGTAGGTATTTCTCCAGGCGCCGGGCGAAATCGACGGTGATGGCCCAGTCTGCGCGTGCTTCGCCGGGGGCGGCAATGGCTTGGCGCACCAGGGAGACGCGCCTCTCGGAGTTGGTCACCGTGCCTTCCTTTTCGCCCCAGGTGGCGGCGGGCAGCAGTAGGTCAGCGTAGGGCACGGTTTCCGTGGTGCGGAAGGCCTCCTGCAGGACCACGAACGGGCAGGCCTGCAACGCCTCGCGCACGGCATTTTGGTCGGGCAGCGATTGCGCCGGGTTGGTGCAGGCGATCCACAGCGCCTTGATCTTGCCGCTGCGCACCTGCTCGAACAATTCGATGGCGGTCAACCCTGGGGTGTCGGGTAAATGGCTGACGCCCCAGTAATCGGCGACTTCGGCGCGGTGCTGGGCATTGGCGGCGTCACGGTGGCCGGGCAGCAGGTTGGACAGGCTGCCGGTTTCCCGCCCGCCCATGGCGTTGGGTTGGCCGGTCAGGGAAAACGGCCCGGCGCCGGGGCGGCCAATTTGCCCGGTGGCTAGGTGTAGGTTGATGAGCGCGCTGTTTTTTGCGCTGCCGGCGGTGGACTGGTTCAGGCCCATGCACCACAGCGACAGGAAGCTCGGCGCCGTGCCGATCCACTGCGCGCATTGGTGCAGTTGCGCGACGCTGATTCCACACAATTGGGCCGTCAGCGCCGGGGTGTAATCGTGTACCAGGGTTTTCAGCGCCGCCAGGCCTTCGGTGTGGGCGTCGATAAAGGCCTGGTCGGCCCAGCCTTCCCACAGCAGCAGGTGCAGCAGGCCATGGAACAGCGCCACGTCGCTGCCCGGCAGGATGGCCAGGTGCAGGTCGGCGAGGTCGCAGGTGTCGGTGCGGCGCGGGTCAATGACGATGACTTTCATTTGCGGGCGCAGGCGTTTGGCTTGCTCGAGGCGACGAAAGAGCACCGGGTGGGCGTAGGCCATGTTGCTGCCCGCGATCAGCACGCAGTCGCTGCATTCCAGGTCTTCGTAGCTGCACGGCGGGGCGTCGGCGCCCAGGCTGCGCTTGTAGCCGACCACGGCCGAGGACATGCACAGGCGTGAATTGCTGTCGATGTTGTGGGTGCCGACCAGGGCGCGGGCCAGTTTGTTGAAGGCGTAGTAGTCCTCGGTCAGCAGTTGCCCGGACAGGTAAAAGGCCACGCTGTCGGGGCCGTGTTCGGCGAGGGTGGCGGCGAACACCTGAGCGGCGTGGTCCAGGGCGGTGCCCCAGTCGGTGCGGGCGCGGGCCAGGCCTTTGCCCAGGCGTAGTTCGGGGTAGAGGGCGCGGGCGGCGAGGTCGCCGGTCAGGTGCAGGCTTGCCCCCTTGCTGCACAGCTTGCCGAAGTTGGCCGGGTGCGCCGGGTCGCCGCGCACCCCCAGCACTTGGCCGTGGTCATGTTCGATCAACACGCCGCAGCCCACGCCGCAGTAGCAACAGGTCGACGCGGTGGTGTGCAGGCTCATCAGCGGGCGTCCTGGGCGGTGGCGCCGAACATCAGCCGATCGCGGATCGCCGCGATGTTGTGCCGCTCGCTGATCTGCTGCCGGTACCAGGCACCATCGCGGGTATCGCCGTACAGGCAGGCGCCGACCAGCACGTCATCTTTTATCACCAGTTTTTTATAGATGCCGCCGATGGGGTCGCGCAGGGTGATGCTGTGGGTGCCGGGTGCGCCGAGAAAGTCCCCGGAGGAGAACAAGTCGATGCCGGTGACTTTCAGCTTGGCCGCGGTGACGGAGCCGGGGTAGCGGGCGAACCCCAGCCGGGCCAGGTGATTGGCGCAGACCCGCGCCTGCTCGAACAGCGGCGCCACTAGGCCGTAGGCGACGCCGCGATGGCTGGCGCATTCGCCGATGGCGTAGATGCGCGGGTCGAAGGTTTGCAGGGTGTCGCTGACCAGAATCCCGCGCGCACACGGCAGGCCGCAGTCCAGCGCCAGTTGGATGTTGGGGCGGATGCCGGCGGCCATCACCACCAGGTCGGCGGGCGCTTGTTCGCCGTTGGCAAATTGCACCGCGCCGACCCGCGTCGGCTCTTGCCGGGACGGGAGCAAGGCTTGGGTCTGTTCTGCCAGGCGAAAGCGCAGGCCGCGCTGTTCCAGGGCCTGTTGCAGGAGTTCGGCGCTGGTGCGGTCCAGTTGCCGCTCCAGTAACCACTGGCCGATGTGCACCACGGTCACCTGCATGCCGCGCAGTTTCAGGCCATTGGCCGCCTCCAGGCCCAGCAAGCCGCCGCCGATGACCACGGCATGGGTGTGGCTGCGGGCGGTGGCGATCATGGCCTGGGTGTCGGCGATGTCGCGGTAGCCGATCACGCCGCGCAGGTCATTGCCCGGCAGCGCGGGCATAAAGGGCGAAGAGCCGGTCGCGATCAGCAAACGGTCGTACTCGGCTTCGGTGCCGTCGTCGGCGATGACCCGGCGCCGCACGCGGTCGATGCGCACCACGGTGCGGTTGAGCAGCAAGCGGATGCGGTGTTCTTGATACCAGCTCAAGTCGTTGAGCACGATCTCGTCGAAGGTCTGCTCGCCGGCCAGCACCGGCGACAGCAGGATGCGGTTGTAGTTGGGATGGGGTTCGGCGCCGAACACGGTGATGTCGTACAGCTCGGTGTCGAGCTTGAGCAGTTCCTCCAGGGTGCGGACCCCGGCCATGCCGTTGCCGATCATCACCAACTTGAGTTTGTTCATGGTGTTCTCCGAAGGGGGCGCGACACATCCGGGCCTGCCCAAAGATGAAGGTGGTTCTTTGTAGAAAGCGGGCTTGCCCGCGCTGGAGTGCGTAGCGCTGCCAACAGCGCTTAGGCGCTGCTGCGCAACCCAGTGCGGGCCAACCCGCGTGTTACCTAAGCAGCATGGCCAGCAGCGCCAGGTTGATGAGCACCGCCACCAGCGCCACGCTGCGCCACACCTTCAGCGGCTCGCGCTCCAGCAGGGGCCGGGGGCGCACGTTAAGGCTGTGGCGTTCGCCCTGCTCTAGTAGCAACAGCCACTGCTCAGCGGTTTCGAAGCGCCGCGCCGGGTCGGCGCTCACCGCCCGGGCCAGGCACTGGTCGAGCCAGTCGGGCAGGTCCGGGCGGTAGCGGTTGGCGCTGACCGAAGCGCCGAAGCGCGGGCGTTGAAAAGCTTCGATTTCGCCATAGGGGAAGTGCCCGGTGAGCAGGTGATAGAGGGTTACGCCCACCGCGTAGAGATCATGTTGCGCAGTGGGGCTTTCGCCGTCGAAGGCCTGGGGGGCGATGTAGCTGGGGGTGCCGGGCAGGGCGTGGGGCTCGTCCCGCGACAGCCCCGGGCAATAGGCCAGCCCAAAGTCCAGCAGGCGCAGCTCGCCGTCGTCCCCCAGCAGCAGGTTTTGCGGTTTGATATCGCGGTGCAGGATTTGCCGGCGGTGCAACAGCCCGACCGCCCGCAGCAGGCGTTCGGCGAGGTCGCGCCATTGCGCCAGGGGTAGGGGGCCATGGTCGGCCAAGAGCTGGGCCAGGGTGACGCCCGGGTAATGGCGCATCACGTAATACAGGTGTTGGCGCGTGGTGGCGGCATGCACCTCGGGGAAGTGCCGCCCGGCCACTCGGCGCAGGAACCATTCCTCGGCCAACAGGTTCTGCCCGGCCTGTGGATCGTCGTGCAAGTGGGCGGGCAGGGTCTTGAGCAGCCAGGGTTGCTGTTGCCCGTCGAGCACCCGGTACAGCAGCGATTGCCGGCTCTGGCCGAAACGCTCCTGCACCTGCCAGCCCTCGAAGCACTGGCCGGGTTTGAGGGCGGGCGGCAAGGGCCATTGCTGCTGGTGCAGCAGGGCATCGCCGAGGCTGGCTTCGCCGCGCTGTTCGATACGCACCAGCAAGGCGCTGGCGTTGTCCTGGCTGCCGGCCAGGTGTGCGGCGCTGACCAGGGTGCGGACGGCGCTGTCGGGGTCGGGCTGGTCGCGCAGGATCGCGGCGATGGTTTGATCGCCCAGGGTCGCCCAGATGCCGTCGCTGAGCAGCACGAAGCTTTCGCCGTCGCGCAGTTCGCCGTCGAGAAAGTCCAGCACCAGGTGCTGGTCCAGGCCTAGGGCGCGCTTGAGCACATGCTGCATGCCCGGTTGGTCCCAGACGTGATCTTCGGTGAGGCGTTGCAGGACATCGGCGTGCCAGCGATACACCCGGCAATCGCCGACATGGGCCAGGGTGAAACGCTGGCCGCGCAGCACCAGGGCGCTGAGGGTGGTGAGCAACGGCTGGCCGCCGCCATTGGCGCGCAACCAGCGGTTTTGCGCCAGCAACAGGCGCTCCAGGGCCTGGGCTACCGCCCAGGTGGGCGGCGTGGCGTAGTAGTCCAGGGCCAGGGCCTGCAAGGTCGATTGCGCCGCGAGCGCACCGTCGGCGCATTGGCTGACGCCATCGGCCAGGGCCACCAGGTAACCCTTGGTCGCGGCGAGCGCCGGTGCCGGGGTGACCACGCGCAAGGCGTCCTGATTGTGCGCCCGCGGGCCGGTGGCACTGGCCTGGGCGAAGCTCAGTTGCAGGCTCATGGGCGCCTCAGACCCGCGCCGCCGTCACGGCCGCCGAGCCCCAGGTGGTTCTCCAGCGGCGCTTGACCCCGTGCAGGCCGAACCACGCCAGCACGCCGAGGCTGGCGAACAGCCACAGGGCCAGTTGATAGCTGCCGCTGCTTTGCTTGATCGCGCCCATGCCCGCGGCGAGGGCGAAGCCGCCGATGCCACCGGCCATGCCGATCAGCCCGGTCATTACACCGATCTCCCGGGCAAAGCGCTGGGGCACCAGTTGGAACACCGCGCCATTACCCGCACCGAGGCCGAGCATGGTGCACACAAACAGGGCCAGGGCTGCATAGGAACTGGGCAGGTTGAACCCCACGGCCGCCATGCACACCGCCGCCACGCTGTACATGCCCAGCAGGGTGCGGATGCCGCCAAAGCGGTCGGCCAGGGCACCGCCCAGGGGCCGCATCAGGCTGCCGCCGAACACGCATGCGGCGGTGTAGTAACCGGCGGTCACTGGGTTGAGGCCGTACTGGTCGTTGAAGTAGCCGGGCAGGGCGCTGGCCAACCCAATGAAGCCGCCAAAGGTCACGCTGTAGAAAAACATGAACCACCAAGTGTCGCGGTCGCCCAGGGCCTTGAGGTAGTCGGCCAGGGATTTGGCCTTGGGCCGGTGCGGGGCGTTTTTCGCGGCCCAGGCGAACACGATCAGGGTCAGGGCCAGCGGGATCAGGGCAAAGCCGAACACATTGCTCCAGCCGTAGGCCGCCGCTAGCACCGGGGCGATCAGCGCCGCCAGCACGGTGCCCGAGTTGCCTGCCCCGGCGATGCCCATGGCCTTGCCCTGGTGCTGTGGCGGATACCACTGGGACGCCAGCGGCAAGGCCACCGCGAACGACGCCCCGGCCATGCCCAGGAACAGGCCCAGTAGCAGCGCTTGTTCGTAGCTGTGGATGCCCAGTTTCCAGGCGCCGAACAGGGCGCAGATAACGATCACCTGGCCGATGATGCCGGCCGTCTTGGGCGACAGGCGATCGGCCAGCAGGCCCATGGCGAAGCGCAATACGGCGCCGGCAAGGATGGGCGTGGCCACCACCAGGCCCCGTTGTTGAGTGGTCAGTTGCAGGTCGGTGGCGATTTGCACTGCCAACGGGCCCAGCAGGTACCAGACCATGAAACTCAAGTCGAAGTAGAGAAACGCCGCGAACAGGGTCGGGGTGTGGCCGGATTTCCAGAAGCTTGAATTCATCGTGCACCTCAGGGGTCAAGAGTCTTGGAGGGAGTCATCGAGATGCGCCGGTTGTCGGCCGCACCACCGGCCCCGTGCAGTGGGGCCAGAACGAAAAAACGCCGCAACCCCGGTGGCTTTGGCCGTGGAGGGTGCGACGTCTTTGTCGTAGGTGGGGCAACCGCCGTTGGTTACCTGTGTGTTGGCTTAAGCCAGATTTGTGCCAACTTGCACGTCAGCTGAGCATGTCGCTCATGGCGATGATCTGTTCGGCCACCTGAATCAACTTTTGCTGGCGGCTCATGGCCTGGCGGCGCATCAGGGTGTAAGCCTCGTCTTCCTTGCAGTCCTTCATTTTCATCAGCAAGCCCTTGGCCAGTTCGATGCGCTTGCGTTCGGCCAGTTGCTGGTCGCGGGCATGGAGTTGGGCGCGCAGGGCCTGGTCGCTCTCAAAGCGCGCCATGGCGACGTCGAGGATCGGTTGCAGGCGCGTAGCCAGGATGCCTTCGACGATATAGGCGCTGACCCCGGCCTTGATGGCCTGGCGCATCACCGCCGGGTCGTGTTCGTCGGTGAACATCACGATGGGCCGGGGCTGGTCGCGGCTGACCAGCACCACTTGCTCCATCACGTCGCGGCTGGGGGATTGGGTGTCGATCAGCACCACATCGGGGCGCACGCTTTCGACGCGGGCGGGCAGGTCGATGGTCAGGCCCGATTCGTCGAGCACCTCGAAACCGGCTTCCACCAGCGCCGCTTTCAGGCGCCCGACTTTGTTCGCGGTGTCGTTGATAAGCAGGATGCGCAACATGCTCTGGGTTCCTGTCAGCGGCGGGCGAGAAGGGCGGGGCTGTCGCTCAGGGCGTGCAGCTTGAAGCCGCGGGCGTAGCCGGCCGGGTCGCTGCCGTTCCAGGTGATGCCGTCGATCAATTGGCTGCTGCGCATGTCCCCTTGCGTGGCGTCGATGCCCAGGGCCTGCGCGGCTTGGCGGTACAGCGCCAGTTGCTGGACCTGGGTGGCCACGGCCAGGTAATCCGGGTCGTCGCGCAGCAGGCCCCAGCGGCGGAATTGGGTCATGAACCACATGCCGTCGGACAGGTACGGCAGGTTGACCGCGCCGGCCCCGTGAAAACGCACGGCGTGGGGGTCTTGCCAACTGTTGCCCAGGCCATCGGTGTACTCGCCCGACAGGCGCGGGGCGATGCATTCCAGCGGCGCGTCGAGGTATTGCGGGGCGCTGAGCAACTGCGCGGTGCTGCGGCGGTTTTGCGGGCTCTGTTCGATAAAGCGGCTGGCTTCGAGGATCGCCATCACCAGGGCCCGGGCGGTATTGGGGTACTGCTCGACAAAGGCGCGGGTGCAGCCCAGGACTTTTTCCGGGTGGTCGGGCCAGATGCTCTGCGAGGTGGCCAGGGTAAAGCCCAAGCCTTGGCGTACCGCGCTGGCGCTCCAGGGCTCGCCCACGCAGAAGCCGTCGATGCGCCCGGCCTGCAGGTGGGCGACCATTTGCGGCGGCGGCACCACCACGCTTTTGACGTCGTGCAGCGGGTCGATGCCCTGGCTCGCGAGCCAGTAATACAGCCACATGGCGTGGGTGCCGGTGGGGAAGGTCTGGGCGAAGGTCAGCTTTGCGCGGCTTTGGTGCACGCGCCGGTGCAGCGCCTCAGGACCGGTCACGCCAGCGCCTTGCAGACCGTGGGAGAGGTTGATGCTCTGACCGTTCTGGTTCAGGCCCATCAGCACCGCCATGTCGTTGGCCGCCACGCCGCCGATGCCCAGGTGCACGGCGTAGATCAGGCCGTAGAGGCTGTGGGCGGCGTCCAGTTCGCCGCTGACCAGGTTGTCCCGCAGGTTGGCCCAGGAGGCTTGGCGCTTGAGGTTTAGGCTCAAGCCGTAAGGTTGGGCGAAGCCCTGGGTGGCGGCGACCACCACTGAGGCGCAATCGCTCAGGGCCATGAACCCTAGGTTGACTGTGGTTTTTTCCGGCGCGTCACTGCCGTTGACCCAGGCCAGCGGCCCGGGGAGGAAGTCATTCATGGGTAAGCTCCAATACAGGGCCTGGGTGCATAAAAAAGCGCCACTGAGATAAAACCGGTCAGCCAAGGCTTTGAAACCTGTGGGAGCGAGCCTGCTCGCGACTCGGACCGGCGCGGGTATTTGCGTGGGCAAAAAAACCTGGCGCGACCCTGTTGCTGCTTTTGGCCCCAGTGTCGATGGCGTGAACGGTGCAAGGCATATGCCATGCCCGGATGATTTCGCCCCATGCCTCGCGTGCGAGGGGCTAGCCCGGCTATAATCGCCGCCTCTTTTTGCCGCCCGTCGAGTCCATCGCGCCCATGTACACCCTGGCCCGTCAGCTGTTGTTCAAACTTTCCCCGGAAACCTCCCACGATCTGTCCCTGGACCTGATCGGCGCGGGCGGGCGTTTGGGCCTCAACGGCTTGCTGTGCAAGGCCCCGGCGAAGATGCCGGTGACCGTCATGGGGCTGGACTTCCCCAACCCGGTAGGCCTGGCCGCAGGCCTGGACAAGAACGGCGCGGCCATCGACGGCTTTTCCCAACTGGGTTTTGGCTTTGTCGAAATCGGCACCATCACCCCGCGCCCGCAACCGGGCAACCCCAAGCCGCGGATCTTCCGCCTGCCCGAAGCCGAGGCGATCATCAACCGCATGGGCTTTAACAACCTGGGCGTGGATCACCTGCTGGCCCGCGTGGCGGCGGCCAAGTACCGAGGCATCCTGGGTATCAATATCGGCAAGAACTTCGACACCCCGGTCGAGCGCGCGGTGGACGACTACCTGATTTGCTTGAACAAGGTCTACGCCCACGCCAGCTACGTGACGGTCAACGTCAGCTCGCCCAACACCCCGGGCCTGCGCAGCCTGCAATTTGGTGACTCCCTCAAGCAACTGCTCCAGGCCCTGCGCCAGCGCAAGGATGAACTGGCCCAGATGCACGGCAAGCAGGTGCCGTTGGCGATCAAGATCGCCCCGGACATGAGCGACGAGGAAACCATCGAAGTCGCCCGGGCGTTGATCGAAACCGGCATGGATGCGGTGATCGCCACCAACACCACCCTGAGCCGCGTTGGCGTCGAAGGCATGGAGTTCGGTGACGAGGCTGGCGGCCTCTCTGGTGCCCCGGTGCGCGACAAGAGCACCCACACCGTCAAGGTGCTGGCCGCGGAACTGGCCGGGCGCTTGCCGATCATTGCCGTGGGTGGCATCACCGAAGGCAAGCACGCGGCTGAGAAAATCGCCGCCGGCGCGAGCCTGGTGCAGCTGTATTCGGGCTTCATCTATAAGGGGCCGGCGCTGATTCGCCAATCGGTGGATGCCATCGCCGCATTGCCCAAGGCCTGAAGCCTGGCGCGCGGGCAATAAAAAGGGCTCCTTGAAGGAGCCCCTGGGCCGTAGCCCGCCGTCCGGATGGGACGTGCATGGTAAGGCGGTACGTCGTCAGATTGTGGTGTCGGAATAAGTGCCCTGTGTTAGCCGACGGCGTGAAGTTCGTTGAGTCTATGGATGCCCGCAGTGCCAGTCATACCGTCCCAGTTGTCGCCGCGTCCCTCCCGCCAGCCGTTGATCCAGGCTTGGCGCACCGACGGTAGAGTAAAGGGGCAAAGCTCACGGGATTTACCACCAACGCCATATTGATATCCGCGCAAAAATGCTCTTTCCAACGGATCACGCTTAAGTCTTCTCATAGGGTGTTTCCCTCACTTGTTGACTGTAGGTGTAGCGTTGACCTCGTTTGAGGTCGGGCAGAGGGCTTCTGCCGTAGGCGGCTCGCGACGGGCGGCGAGCCAGGGTGTTGACGTCATTGCGGCGTCAACCTGTAGGGAGTTCTAACCAATGAGTCACATGCTGGGAATGATCGTTTTGTCATAAGCACGTCACAATATTGATGTTATGGCCATAAGTAGCGCAGGGCGTTTGGCTCGCCCCTCGGGCAAACCCCGCTATGATGAGGCTTACGCTGGATGATGAGGATCATTCTCCGATGCGAATGTCCCACCGTTTTGGTGCGGCAATATTCGACGAAGGGTCCGGATGTGACATCTTGTTGCACACATTTTTTATCTGCCCGGGCATTCAAGCTCTTTTAACCGTCTGGTTAGTCGAGCCGCCGGGGTGGGACGGCACAGTTTCGTGCCACGCGAGCGCTTCTTGAGAAAAGCGCTTGATTGAAAACCGAGCCGGCAATGCGTTGCCCGCTCACTTATTGCCAAAGGCCCTGGAATACCCATGTCGGATCGTTACGAACTCTTCCTCACCTGCCCCAAAGGCCTAGAAGGCCTGCTGATCGAGGAAGCCGTCGGGCTTGGCCTTGAAGACGCACGCGAGCACACCTCCGCCGTGCGGGGCATGGCCGACATGGAAACGGCTTATCGCCTGTGCCTGTGGTCGCGCCTGGCCAACCGGGTACTGCTGGTGCTCAAGCGCTTCCCGATGAAGGACGCCGAAGACCTCTACCACGGCGTGCTGGACATCGAGTGGCAAGACCACATGCTCAGCGACGGCACCCTGGCGGTGGAGTTCAGCGGCCATGGTTCGGGCATCGACAACACTCACTTCGGCGCCTTGAAGGTCAAGGACGCCATTGTCGACAAACTGCGTACCCCCACGGGCGAGCGGCCGTCCATCGACAAGCTCAACCCGGACCTGCGCATTCACCTGCGCCTGGACCGCGGCGAAGCGATCCTCTCCCTCGACCTGTCCGGCCACAGCCTGCACCAGCGCGGTTATCGCCTGCAGCAGGGCGCCGCGCCGCTCAAGGAAAACCTCGCTGCCGCGATCCTGATCCGTGCGGGCTGGCCGCGCATTGCCGCCGAGGGCGGCGCCCTGGCCGACCCGATGTGTGGTGTTGGTACCTTCCTGGTGGAAGCGGCGATGATCGCTGCCGACATGGCGCCCAACCTGCGCCGCGAGCAGTGGGGCTTTACCGCGTGGCTGGGGCATGTGCCGGCGCTGTGGAAAAAACTCCACGAAGAAGCCAGTGCCCGCGCGGCGGCCGGCCTGGCCAAGCCGCCGCTGTGGATTCGCGGCTACGAGGCCGACCCACGGCTGATCCAGCCGGGGCGCAACAACGTCGAACGCGCCGGTTTGAGCGAGTGGATCAAGATTTACCAGGGCGAAGTGGCCACCTTCGAGCCGCGCCCGGACCAAAACCAGAAAGGCCTGGTGATCTGCAACCCGCCCTACGGTGAGCGCCTGGGCGACGAGGCGAGCTTGCTCTACCTCTACCAGAACCTCGGCGAGCGTCTGCGCCAGGCCTGCCTGAACTGGGAAGCGGCGGTGTTCACCGGCGCCCCGGACCTGGGCAAGCGCATGGGCATCCGCAGCCACAAGCAGTACTCGTTCTGGAACGGCGCGCTGCCGTGCAAGCTGCTGCTGATAAAAGTGCTGCCCGACCAGTTCGTTACCGGCGAGCGCCGCACCCCCGAGCAACGCCAGGCCGAGCGCGAGCAAGCGGCCTACGATCAGGCCCCGGCCGAGCCGCAGGAGCGCCAGTACAACAAGAACGGCAACCCGATCAAACCCGCACCAGCCCCGGCGCCGGTGGTTGAGCAGGCGCGCCTGAGCGAGGGCGGGCAGATGTTCGCCAATCGCCTGCAGAAAAACCTCAAGCAACTGAGTAAGTGGGTCAAGCGCGAGGGTATCGACTGCTACCGCATCTACGACGCCGACATGCCCGAATACTCCATGGCCATCGACCTGTACCACGACTGGGTCCACGTCCAGGAGTACGTCGCGCCCAAGTCCATCGACCCGCAAAAAGCTTCGGCGCGCATGTTCGATGCCCTGGCCGCGATTCCCCAGGCGCTGAACATCGACAAGAGCCGCGTGGTGGTCAAACGCCGCGAGCGCCAGAGCGGCACCAAGCAGTACGAGCGCCAGAGCGCCCAGGGCCAGTTCACCGAGGTGATGGAGGGGGGCGTCAAGTTGCTCGTCAACCTCACCGACTACCTCGACACCGGGCTGTTCCTCGACCACCGGCCCATGCGCCTGCGCATCCAGAAAGAAGCCGCGGGCAAGCGCTTCCTCAACCTCTACTGCTACACCGCCACCGCCAGCGTGCACGCAGCCAAGGGCGGCGCGCGCAGCACCACCAGCGTTGACCTGTCCAAGACCTACCTGGACTGGGCGCGGCGTAACCTGTCGCTCAACGGTTTCTCCGACAAGAACCGCTTGGAGCAGGGCGATGTGATGGTGTGGCTGGAGGCCTGCCGCGATGAGTTCGACCTGATCTTCATCGACCCGCCGACCTTTTCCAACTCCAAGCGCATGGAAGGCATCTTCGACGTGCAGCGGGACCAGGTGCAGTTGATCGACCTGGCCATGGCACGCCTGGCGCCGGGCGGGGTGTTGTACTTCTCCAACAACTTCCGCAAGTTCGAGCTCGAAGACAACCTCACCCAGCGTTATGCCGTCGAGGAAATCACCGCGCAAACCCTCGACCCGGACTTTGCCCGTAACGGCAAGATCCACCGCGCCTGGAAAATCACTGCCCGTTGACCGCTGATTGGATCCATAGAGCCTTGTTTTTTAAAGGCTCTTGGTTCTTTTGGTGCTGGTCAAATTGATGGCAAATAGCTATAACTTCATCAAAGCCCCTGTGACGCCCCAACTCGCTGGCGTTGGAAGTTCTGCTTATGTCGTTGCATGGCCCCCAACCGAAAATACTCGGTTTCATTCGTGAAGACGCTTCGGCCCGCTGGGTCGCCGCCTTGGCCTTGTTTATAGGCCTGGTGCTGACCGGGCTGCTGGCCTGGGCCACCCTCAACCTTTATCAAACCCAGTCGCGCCAGCGCTTCCAATTGCTGGTGGGTGAGCGGTTCAGCCGCATCCAGGAACGCTTCGAGGACCAGGAGCAACGCCTGGACAGCCTGCGGCGGTTTTTCATCAACTCCGACTCGGTTACCCGCGAAGAATTCGACGGCTACGCCGGACCCTTATTGCGCCGTACCCAGGCATATTCCTGGGCGCCACGGATCCGCGCCGCCGAACGCGAGTTGTTCGAGCGGGCGGTGCAGGACCAGGGCCTGAAGGGTTTTGGCATCCGCGAGATCGACGCCCAGCGGCAACTGCAACCGGCCGCCGAGCGCGCCGAATACGTGCCGGTATTGTTCAGCCAAACCCAAAGCGTACTCGGCTCGCCCCTGGGCTTTGACTTGTTGTCCCAACCGCTGCGCCGTTCGGCCATGGAGCGGGCGCGCACTCTGGGCACCCAAGCGGTTTCCCAACCGATGCAGTTGGTCGGCGTCGAGCCGGCCTACGCCCGCGGTGTGCTGCTGGTGGCGCCGGTCAGCACCCGCACGGGCGGCGAGCCCTACGGCTTTGTGATGGCGGTGATTAGCATGCGCCAACTGGTGGCCGATGGTTTTCCCGAAGCCAGCTACGACAACCTGGCGGTGCGCATCCGCGATTTGTCGGTGGAGCCGGAACAGAGCCTGCTCTACACCAGCGACCTGCAACCGCCGGCCAGTGCATTGGTGGCCACCCGGGTGCTGCACCTGGCGGATCACGATTACCAAGTGCAGATCCACCCCAGCGCCGTGTTCCTCAAGGCCAACCATGCTTCGCTTATCAGCCTGGTGGTGCTCGGCGGTTTGTTGAGCCTGTTACTCAGCGTCCTGCTGTACGTGCTGGTCAACCGGCGCCAGTGCGCGTTACGCCTGGTAGAACAACGCACCCGTGAGCTGCGGGTGCGCGAGCAGGAACTGAGCGGTGCCCACAGCCAGTTGCGCAGCGTGCTCAATGCCGCGACCCAGGTGGCGATCATCGCCACCGACCTGCGCGGCATCATGACCACCTTCAACGCCGGCGCCGAGCGCATGCTCGGCTATCAAAGCAGCGACGTGCTGGGGCGCAAGACCCTGGAGAGCCTGCATGTGCGGGCCGAACTGTCGGCGCGGGCGCAGGTGTTGAGCCAGCGCTACGGCAAGCCGATCCCGCTGCACCAGGCGATGCTGGTGGAGGGCGGTGAGGCGGGCGGCCATGAGGCGGTGGAATGGACCTTGCTGCGCCATGATGGCAGCCCGCTGTCGGTGGACATGCTAGCCGGCCCCGTGCTCGACGAGCAGGGGCTGTGGGTCGGCCATGTGGCCATTTGCATTGACGTGACCGAACGCAAGCGTGTCCACGAAGCCCTGGCGGCCCAGGATCGCTTGCTGAAAAAACTCAGCGCCCATGTGCCCGGCGGCATCTACCAATTCATGATGGCGCCGGACGGCAAGTTCAGCGTGATCTACGCCAGTGACGGCATCCGCGACATCTACGAGCTTGATCCCGAGCAGTTACACGCTAACGCCGAGGCGATTTTCCAACGTATCTACGGCCCCGATGTGGAACGCATCCGCACGTCGGTGCGGTTTTCGGCGCACACCCTGCAACCCTGGCGCGAAGAGTACCGCGTGCAACTGCCTGAACGCGGCTTGCGCTGGGTGCGCGGCGAGGCCACGCCTGAAGAGTTACCGGGCGGCGGGGTGCTGTGGCACGGCTACATCTCGGATATTTCCGACCTCAAACGCGTCGAGGAAGAGCTGCGGGCGTTATCGGTGACCGACTCCCTGACCGGCATCTACAACCGGCGCTACTTCCAGGAACGGCTGAAAACCGAAATGGCCCGTGTGGAGCGGGGCATGGGCGCGCTGGCGGTCATCATGCTCGACATCGACCACTTCAAACGGGTCAACGACGTGCACGGCCACGCGGTGGGCGATGGGGTGCTGCAAGCGTTGTGTCAGCGCATCGGCCAGCGCCTGCGCCGCACCGATGTGTTCTGTCGCCTGGGTGGGGAAGAGTTCATGGTGCTGTGCCCCGATACCAGCGGCCCGCAGGCCTACGCCTTGGCACTGGAGCTGTGGCAGGGCCTGCGCAGTGCGCCGATTGGTGAGGTGGGGATTGTCACGGCCAGTTTCGGCATCGCCAGTTGGCGCCAGGGCGAAGGCGCCGACGCGCTGTTGCTGCGCGCTGACTCCGGGGTCTACGCCGCCAAACAGGCCGGGCGCGACCGGGTTGAACAAGAACTCCCCTGACGACTCACTGCCCTGGTGCAGCAAGCGGGCTCGCCCGCGCTAGGATGCGCGGCGCTCCTCCAGCAGTGCCGCGCCCCACCGATTTTTACGGCCGCTTATAGGGCGGAGGCGGTGGCGGCGAGTTTGGGTTGGCGGTACAGGTCCAACAGGACCTGGTCCAGCACCGAGGCCGCGCCCCAGGGTTTCGGGTCGTTGAGAATCGCCACCACGGCCCAGGTATTGCCGTTGTTATCGCGGCTGTAACCGGCGATGGCACGCACGGTGTTCAGGGTGCCGGTCTTGATGTGGGCTTCGCCGCTGACGGCGGTGCGTTTGAGGCGCTTGCGCATGGTGCCGTCCATGCCGGCAATTGGCATCGAACTGACGAACTCCGCCGAGTACGGGCTCCTCCATGCCGCTTGCAGCAAGGTCGCCATTTCCCGTGCACTGACACGCTCGGCCCGCGATAACCCCGAGCCGTTCTCCATCACCAGGTGCGGCGCGGTGATGCCTTTTTTCGCCAGCCACTGGCGCACCACACGTTGGGCGGCCTTGGCGTCGTCGCCGTCGGCCTCGTTGCGGTAGCGCGCGCCCAGGCTCAGGAACAACTGCTGGGCCATGGTGTTGTTGCTGTATTTGTTGATGTCGCGGATCACTTCGGCCAGGTCCGGGGAGAACGCCCGGGCCAGCACCTTGGCGTCCTTGGGCACTGCGCCGAGGCGGTCCTTGCCCTGGATGCTGCCGCCCAGTTCCTGCCAGATCGCGCGCACGGCGCCAGCGGTGTAGGTGGCGTGGTCGAGCAACGACAGGTAGGTCTGGGAGCTGCAACCATCGCTCAACTGGCCGTTGACCGTGACGGTCACCGTGCCGTTGGCCTGGGTGACCGGGTTGTAACGCACCTCGCCCGAGCATTGCTTGGTGTTGACAGCCTTGACCTGGTTGTCGACGCGGATACTGGCAATTGGCGGTTCAACCGAAACCAGCACCTTGCCGCCATCGTTGCGGGCCACGAAGCGCAGGGCCTTGAGGTTGACCAACAGGGAGTCGGGCTTGACCAAGAACGGCTTGTTCTCGTCGTTGCCGTCATCGTTGAACTGCGGCAATTGCGGCGGCACGAAGAAATTGCGGTCCAGCACCAGGTCGCCGGTGACTTGCTGCACGCCATTGGCCCGCAGGTCGCGCATCAGCAGCCAGAGTTTTTCCATGTTCAGCTTGGGGTCGCCGCCGCCCTTGAGGTACAGGTTGCCGTGCAGGATGCCGCCGCTCAGGGTGCCGTCGGTGTAGAACTCGGTTTTCCACTGGTAGTTGGGCCCGAGCATTTCCAGGGCCGCGTAGGTGGTCACCAGTTTCATGGTGGAGGCTGGGTTGACCGAGACATCGGCGTTGTACACGGTCGGCGTGCCCGGGCCGTTGAGCGGGATCATTACCAGCGACAGGGCGTTGTCCTGCAGTTTGCTGGTTTTGAGGGCTTGTTGAACCTTGGGTGACAGGCTGGTGTTGACGGGGGCTGCATGGGCGAGCGCCAGGGGCAGGAGGAAACTGGCAAGCAACAATGGACGAAAAGACTTAATCATCGGAAATAAAACCCTACAGCCGAGGGGAAAAAATAACGAGGGCGTGTAGACAAAATCCCTCAGTGGTTACGAAAGTGCCGGCATTATGCCCCAAGGTATAGCGCGTTGTGCCCTACGCGGCAGGGTCGCGGCGCTCTTTTTTTACCGATGGTCGGGCGCGGTCCCGAGAGAGGCGGGCAATCGTGGCCTTAAGCTGCTAAAGTGCCGCCCGTTATTACTTATGAGGATTGTTCCAATGGCGACTAACCGTTCCCAGCGTCTGCGCAAAAAACTGTGCGTTGATGAATTTCAAGAGCTGGGTTTCGAGCTGAACCTGGATTTCAAGGAAGATTTGGCCGAAGAGGCTATTGACGCTTTCCTCGATGCATTCCTCAAAGAAGCCATGGAAGCCAACGGCCTGGGCTATGTAGGCGGCGACGACTACGGTCTGGTGTGCCTGCAGAAGCGTGGTTCGGTCAGCGAAGAGCAACGCGCTGCCGTCGAAGCCTGGCTCAAGGCGCGCACCGAGCTCAACAGCGCTGAAGTCAGCCCGCTGCTGGACGTCTGGTACCCGGAAAAGCCGATCAACCCGGTAGCCTGATGTTCAAGAAAAACGGCGACCCCAGGGTCGCCGTTTTTTTATGGGTTGCAGAAAGTGTTCAGGCCTTGCGCCCATTGAGAATCACCAGCGTCAACACCCCCGCGACAATCCCCCAGAACGCCGAACCGACGGAAAACAGCGTCAACCCCGACGCGGTGACCATAAAGGTAATCAGCGCCGCTTCCCGCTCCTTGGTTTCGCTCATGGCGATGCTTAAGCCATTGATGATGGAGCCGAACAGCGCCAGCGCAGCAATCGACAGCACCAGCTCCTTGGGCAGCGCGGCGAAGAGCGCGGCCAGCGTTGCCCCGAACACCCCGGCAATGCCGTAGAACACGCCGCACCAGACCGCCGCCGTGTAGCGCTTGTTGTGGTCTTCATGGGCGTGGGGCCCGGTGCAGATCGCTGCGCTGATGGCCGCCAGGTTGATCCCGTGGGAGCCGAAAGGTGCCAACAGCAAGGACGCGACGCCGGTGGCGGTAATCAGCGGCGAGGCCGGGACGTTGTAGCCGTCGGCCCGCAGCACCGCGACGCCGGGCATGTTCTGTGAGGTCATGGCCACCACGAACAGCGGAATGCCGATGCTGATGGTTGCGGCCAGGGAGAAGTGCGGCGTGGTCCACACCGGCGTCGCCAATTCCAGCTGAAAACCGCTGAAGTCCAACAGCCCCATGAACCCCGACAGCGCGGTGCCCACCAGCAGCGCCGCCAGCACCGCGTACCGCGGCGACAAGCGCTTGACCACCAGGTAGGTGAAGAACATCCCCAGCACCAGGGCCGTGCGGTGTTGGGCGGCGACGAAAATCTCGCTGCCGATCTTGAACAGGATGCCCGCCAGCAAGGCCGCGGCCAGGGACGCCGGAATGCGCTTGACCAGGCGCTCGAAGCTGCCGGTCAGGCCGCAGATTGTTACCAGCACCGCACAGGTGATGTAGGCGCCGATGGCTTCGCCGTAACTCACCCCGCCCAGGCTGGTAATCAACAGCGCCGCGCCGGGGGTGGACCAGGCGATGGTGATGGGCGTGCGGTAACGCAGCGACAGGCCGATGGAGCACACGGCCATGCCGATGGAAATCGCCCAGATCCACGAGGAAATTTGCCCGCTGGTCAGGCCCGCCGCTTGGCCGGCCTGGAACATCAGCACCAGGGAACTGGTGTAGCCGGTCATCATCGCGATAAACCCGGCGACGATGGCCGAGGGGGAAGTGTCCGCCAGGGGGCGCAGCTTGGTGTGGGTGGCGTCAGTCATGGCGCGGTGTCCTTGTGCCGGGGAAAAAGTGCAGCGGGAAGGACGCAAGCCTAAACGTAAACGCCGATGGCTATTGCGATACAGCCGGGTTCGCAAACGACCGTACAGTCGTGTTGCCACTATCGGTTGTGTACAATGTGCGCTGTTTTTCAGCCGATACTTGCCAGCGACCCACCGTGGCGTATTACAGTCAACGTCCTTGCCCCCGCCGTTCTCCCGATCCGAGTGCCCATGAACGAACAGTTGCAGCCCCTCAAGAAACAACCGCGCGCAGGCAAAGCCGGGCGCAGCGGAACCCAGGACGACATCGTCTATGCGCATATCTTCGAGGCCATCCTCGAACAACGCCTGGCGCCCGGGACTAAGTTGAGCGAAGAGGCGCTGGGGGAGATTTTCGGGGTCAGCCGCACCATCATCCGTCGCGCCCTGTCGCGCCTGGCCCATGAAGGGGTGGTGCTGCTGCGGCCCAACCGTGGCGCGGTAGTGGCCAGCCCCAGTGTGGAAGAGGCGCGCCAGGTGTTCTTCGCCCGGCGCCTGGTGGAGCGGGCCATCACCGAGCTGGCGGTGCAGCACGCCACGGCCGAGGAACTGGCCGAGTTGCGCCAGATGGTCAACGACGAGCGTGACAGTTTCTCGCGGGGCGACCGGGGCGCGGGTATTCGCCTGTCGGGGGAGTTCCACCTGAAACTGGCCGAGGCGGCCAAGAACACGCCGCTTATCAGCTTCCAGCGCAGCCTGGTGTCGCAGACCTCGCTCATCATCGCCCAGTACGAAAGCGGCAACCGCTCGCACTGCTCCTATGACGAGCACACCCAATTGATTGACGCCATCGAGGCCCGGGACGAAACGCTGGCGGTGAGCCTGATGATGCATCACATGGATCACATCGACAGCAAGCTCAACCTCGACGAAGAAAGCGCCTCGGATGACCTGCATGCGGTGTTCTCGCACTTGCTGCAAACCAAGAAACCGGGGCGGCCGAGCGCCAAGCTGTAGATAGACCCAGGTGCGGCCATCGCGAGCAGGCTCGCTCCCACAGAGTTCGGTGAATTCCTTGTGGGGGTGATAGCGATCTCCCTGGCCACAAAAAATCCCCCGCCACTCAGCGTCGCGGGGGATTTTTTTGCCCGCAGAACCTAGCGCTGATGCACCAGTCTGCCCGCTGCATAGGTTTGCAGTACGGTGCGGTCATCTCCCAGGGTCATCAGCACGAACAGCGTTTCGGCGATGTTCTTCGACTGTTTGAGGCGGTAGCTGAGCAGCGGCGTGGCGTTGTAGTCGAGCACCAGGAAGTCGGCGTCGGTGCCCGGTTGCAGGGTGCCGATCTTGTCTTCCAGGCGCAGGGCCCGAGCGCCGCCCAGGGTGGCCAGGTACAGCGACTTGAATGGGCTCAGGCGCGCGCCCTGCAACTGCATGACCTTGTAAGCCTCGTTGAGGGTGTGCAGCAGGGAGAAACTGGTGCCGCCGCCCACGTCTGTGCCCAGGCCGACGTTGAGGTTGTGCTTCTCGGCCATGGGCAGGTTGAACAGGCCGCTGCCGAGGAAGAAGTTCGAGGTCGGGCAGAAGGCCACCGCCGAGCCGGTCTCGGCCAGGCGTGCGCATTCGTCGTCGCACAGGTGCACGCCGTGGGCGAACACCGAACGCTCGCCGAGTAACTGGTAATGGTCGTAGACGTCCAGGTAACCCTTGCGCTCGGGGAACAGTTCCTTGACCCACGCGATCTCTTGCAGGTTTTCGCTGATGTGGGTCTGCATGTAGAGGTCGGGGTACTCGCCCAGCAGTTTGCCGGCCAGGGTCAGTTGTTCCGGGGTGCTGGTGGGGGCGAAACGCGGGGTGACGGCGTAATGCAAGCGGCCCTTGCCGTGCCAGCGCTCGATCAGCGCCTTGCTGTCGGCGTAGCCCGACTCCGGGGTGTCGGTCAGGTAGTCCGGGGCGTTGCGGTCCATCATCACCTTGCCGGCGATCATGCGCAGGTCCAGTTGCTCGGCGGCTTCGAAGAACGAGTTCACCGATTGCGGGTGCACGCTGGCGAACACCAGGGCGGTGGTGGTGCCGTTGCGCAGCAGTTCCTTGATGAAAATATCCGCCACTTCATCGGCGTGGGCCTTGTCGGCGAACTGGCTCTCGCACGGGAAGGTGTAGGTGTTGAGCCAATCCAGCAGTTGTTCGCCGTAGGCGCCGACCATGCCGGTTTGCGGCAGGTGGATGTGGGTGTCGATCAGGCCGGGGGTAATCAGCGCGTCGGGGTAGTGCTGGATCGGCACCTCGGCGCTCAGGCCCGGCAACAGGTCGCTGGCCGCGCCGATGGCGCTGATTTGGCCGTTTTCGATCACCAGTAAGCCGTCCTCGAAGTACTCGTAGGAGGCCTCTACCCCCACCTGGGCGGGGTCGGCGATGCTGTGCAGGAGGGCGGCGCGGTAGGCTTTGCGGGTCGAAGGCATGGTCGTCTCAATGGCTGGCTTGGCTGCGGCGCGAGGCCGGCAGCAGTTTGGCGATGGGTTCGGCGCGCTCGGTGTGCTGGCCGAAACTGGCGTTATAGGTGGCGATGATTTCGCCGGCGATGGAGATGGCGATTTCCACAGGCAATTTGCCTTTGACTTCGCCGATGCCCATCGGGCAGCGCATGCGCTGCAAGGTGCTGGTGTCGAAACCGCGCTCACGCAGGCGATGCTCGAACTTGACCCGTTTGGTCTTGGAGCCGATCAGGCCGAAGTAGGTGAAATCGTTGCGCTTGAGCAGGGCGGCGGTGAGTTCCAGGTCCAACTGATGGTTGTGGGTCATGACGATGCAGTAGCTGCCGGCGGGCAGGTGGTCGATTTCGTCCAGCGGTTCTTCGGCGACGATTTTACGCACGCCGGCAGGGATCAGCGCGGGGAATTCCTGCTCGCGCGAATCGATCCAGCGTACCCGGCACGGCAGGCTCGCCAGCAGCGGCACCAGGGCGCGGCCGACATGGCCGGCGCCGAACACGGCGATTTGCGCTTGCACCTGGCCCATGGGCTCGAACAGCAACACGGTGACGCCGCCGCAGCACTGGCCCAGGCTGGCGCCGAGGCTGAAGCGCTCCAGGTGGGTGCCCTGCTTGCCGCTGGTGAGCATGTCGCGGGCGATGTGCAGGGCCTTGAATTCCAGGTGCCCGCCACCGATGGTGTCGAAGCTCTGGGTGGCACTGACGACCATTTTCGAGCCGGCATTGCGCGGCGTGGAGCCTAGTTCTTCGATGATGGTCACCAACACGCAGGGCTCGCCCTGGTGTTGCAGGTCGGCGAGGGCGCTGATCCAGTTGTACATGTTCACCTCGGCATCGTTGTTGTCTGTTGTGGCCTCATCGCGAGCAGGCCCGCTCCCACAGGATTTGCGTGGGCACCACAAAACACTGTGGGAGCGGGCCCGCCCGCGATGGCAGCCCCCGGTGCTAAAGCGAAGCCCGCTCACCTTCAGCCGCCACCGCCACCGCCACCGCTGGCGCTACCGGCAACCGGCGCATCTGCTCGCAGCCCCACAACACCCGCTCCGGGGTGGCCGGGGCGTCGATCTTCGGTTGCTGTTTGTAGTCGCCCAGGCTGGCCACGGCGTCCTTGATGGCGCACCAGGCCGCGATGCCGAGCATGAACGGCGGCTCGCCCACGGCTTTGGAGTGGAACACGGTGTCTTCCGGGTTTTTGCGGTTTTCCACCAGGTGCACGCGTAAATCCACAGGCATGTCGGCCACGGCCGGGATCTTGTAGCTGGCCGGGCCGCTGGTCATCAGCTTGCCCTTGGCGTTCCACACCAGCTCTTCCATGGTCAGCCAACCCATGCCCTGGATGAAGCCGCCCTCGACTTGGCCGATGTCGATAGCCGGGTTCAGCGAGGCGCCGACGTCGTGGAGGATGTCGGTGCGCAGCATTTTGTACTCGCCGGTCAGGGTGTCGACGATCACCTCGCAGCACGCCGCGCCGTAGGCGAAGTAGTAGAACGGCCGGCCGCGCGCCTGGCTGCGGTCGTAGTAGATCTTCGGGGTTTTGTAGAACCCGGTGCTCGACAACGACACCTGGGCGAAATACGCCTGCTGCACCAGGGCCTCGAAGCTCAGGATGTGGTCGCGCACCCGCACGTGGCCGTTGTGGAACTGCACGTCTTCTTCGCTGACCGCGTACTTGCGCGCGGCGAACTCCACCAGGCGTTGCTTGATGATTTGGGCGGCGTTCTGCGCGGCCTTGCCGTTGAGGTCGGCGCCGCTGGAGGCGGCGGTGGGCGAGGTGTTGGGCACCTTGTCGGTGTTGGTGGCGGTGATCTGCACCCGGTCGGTTTCCACCTGGAACACCTCGGCCACCACCTGCGCGACCTTGATGTTCAGGCCCTGGCCCATCTCAGTGCCGCCGTGGTTGAGGTGGATGCTGCCGTCGGTGTAGATGTGGATCAAGGCGCCGGCCTGGTTGAGGAAACTGGCGGTGAAGGAAATGCCGAACTTCACCGGCGTCAGCGCCAGGCCTTTTTTCAGGATCGGGCTGTGGGCGTTGTAGCGGCGGATGGTTTCGCGGCGCTCGGCGTACTGGCTGCTGTCTTCCAGTTGCGCGGTCATCTCCTCGAGCATGTTGTGCTCGACGGTTTGGTAGTAGTGGGTGACGTTGCGCTCGGTTTTGCCGTAGTAGTTGGCCTTGCGCACCGCCAATGGGTCGAGGCCCAGGTGCCGGGCGATGGCGTCCATCACTTCCTCGATGGCGACCATGCCCTGGGGGCCGCCGAAGCCGCGGTACGCGGTGTTGGAGGCGGTGTTGGTCTTGCAACGGTGGCCGTTGATGGTGGCGTCGCCCAGGTAGTAGGCGTTGTCGGCGTGGAACATGGCGCGGTCGACAATCGAGGCCGACAGGTCCGGCGAGCAACCGCAGTTGCCGGCCAGCTCCAGGGCTATACCGTGCAGGCGCCCGCGGCTGTCAAAGCCCACGTCGTACTCGATATAGAAGGGGTGGCGCTTGCCGGTCATGAGCATGTCTTCGACCCGTGGCAGGCGCATTTTTGTCGGTTGGCCGGTCAGGCGCGCGACCACCGCGCACAGGCACGCGGGGCTGGCGGCCTGGGTTTCCTTGCCGCCAAAGCCACCGCCCATGCGGCGCATATCGACGACGATGTGGTTCATCGGCACATCCAGCACCTCGGCCACCAGTTTCTGCACCTCGGTGGGGTTCTGGGTGGAGCAGTAGACGATCATGCCGCCGTCTTCGGTGGGCATCACCGAGGAAATCTGCGTCTCCAGGTAGAAGTGTTCCTGCCCGCCGATGTGCAGGTTGCCCTGGATGCGGTGCTCGGCGCCGGCCAGGGCCGTGGCCGAGTCGCCGCGTTGGTGGGTGTGGCTGTCGAGGACGAAATGGCGCTTGCGCAGGGCCTCGACTACGTCCAGCACTGGCTCCAGGTCTTCGTATTCGATGATCGCCGCCATGGCGGCGCGGCGTGCGGTGTCGAGGTTGTTGGCAGCCACCGCGAGTACCGGTTGGCCGACGAACTGCACGTCATCGATGGCCAGCAACGGATCGCCCGGCAACAGCGGGCCGATGTCCTTGAGGCCAGGAATGTCCTGGTGGGTGATGACGATGCGCACGCCCTCGATGGCGTAGCACGGCGCCGTGTCGATGCTCAGGATGCGCGCATGGGCGCGGTCCGACAGCCGTGCATAGAGGTGCAACTGGTTGGGGAATTCCAGGCGATCGTCGATGTACTGCGCTTCGCCGCTGACGTGCTTGGCCGCGCTGTCGTGCTTGACGCTGCGGCCTACGCCTGTGGTCAGGTCCTGGGCGAACAGCTCGGCCAGTTCGGCCTGGGTTTTTTCCACTGCGTGATGGTTAGACATAAGCGGTCACCCGGGTTTCGATGTGCGGTGTTTGCAGTTCGATGAAGTACTTGCGCAGTAGGTTTTGCGCGCTGAGCAGGCGGTACTCCTTGCTGGCGCGAAAATCCGAGAGCGGGGTGAAATCCTCGCCCAGGGCCGCACAGGCCTTCTCCACGGTAGCGGCGTTCCAGGTCGCGCCCCGCAGCGCCGCCTCGCAGGCCGTGGCCCGTTTCGGGGTGGCCGCCATGCCGCCGAAGGCGACGCGGGCCTCGGCCACCACACCCTGTTCGATGCGCAGGTTGAACGCGGCGCACACCGCCGAGATGTCGTCGTCCAGGCGCTTGGACACCTTGTAGGCGCGGAACGCCTGGGCGGCATTGGCCTTGGGCACGATGATCTTCTCGATGAACTCGCTGTCCTGGCGGGCGGTGACGCGGTAGTCGATGAAGTAATCCTCCAGCGCCAGGGTGCGCCGGGTGTTGCCCTTGCACAGAACGATCTGCGCGCCGAGGGCGATCAGCAGGGGCGGCGAGTCGCCGATGGGCGAGGCGTTGCCGATGTTGCCGCCCAGGGTGCCCTGGTTGCGGATTTGCAGCGAGGCAAAGCGTTGCAGCAGTTCGCCGAAGTCCGGGTACTGGGCCTTGAGAGCCGCGTAGCAGTCGGAGAGGGCGGTGGCGGCGCCGATTTCCAGGCGATCATCGAAGTCTTCGATGCGCTTGAGCTCGGCGATGTTGCCGACGTAGATCATTACCGCCAGGGTGCGGTGCAACTGCGTCACTTCCAGGGCCAGGTCGGTGCCGCCGGCCAGCAGGCGCGCTTGCGGGTAGGCGTCGTAGAGGTCGGCCAGGTCGGCAACGGTCAGGGGCACCAGGCAACGTTTGTCGCCGCAGTTGAGCTCGCCGGTTTCGGTGGGCGCGATGGCCTTGAGGCGGGCGATGGTCTGGGCTTCTTGCGCGTCGAACTGATCGGGCTGCCGGGCGCAACAGGCCTGCTCGGCGGCCGCGAGGATCGGCCGATACCCGGTGCAGCGGCACAGGTTGCCCGCCAGGGCTTCGTGGGCCTGGTGGCGGTCGGGCGCGCAGCTGTTTTTTTGCAGGGCGAACAGCGACATCACAAAGCCCGGCGTGCAGAAGCCGCACTGCGAGCCGTGGCAATCGACCATGGCTTGCTGGACGCTGTGCAACTGGCCCTGGTGCTTGAGGTCTTCGACGCTGATGAGCTGCTTGCCGTGCAGTGACGAGACGAACGTCAGGCACGAGTTGAGGCTGCGATAGCGGATCCGCTCGCGGCCATCGGCCTGGGTGTGCAGCTCGCCCACCACCACTGTTCACGCGCCGCAATCGCCGCTGGCGCAGCCTTCTTTGGTACCGGATTTGCCCAAGTGTTCGCGCAGGTAATCGAGCACGGTCAGGTTGGGGTCCAGGGCGTGCTCACGGCGGAGTTCCTGGTTGAGTAAAAACTGGATCACGGAAGGCCTCGCAGACTCGTTTTATTGTTGTTAACCGCTGGTTGGGCCGAATCTAGTCATGTCTGACTTTTCGGTCAATTCTTTTCTGACCTAATGGTCAGGAAATGCAGTTGCGCAACCTTGAAAGTATGGTCCAGATCCCCGTGGTTGCTGGCGCGCAACGGTTTTTCGCGGCTTCTGGGTATCGCCCAGGAGGTTGATGGCGGCCACGGTAGGTTTTCAGGTATACGCTGCGTATTTCATGCCAATTGCGCCGTGCGGGCCCTGCGCCATCAGCGGCAATTGCGCTACACTGCGCCGCTTGTACTGATCGAAGATTTCGAAGGAAAACCATGACGTTCAAGGCGCCGGACAGCCTCGCCGAGCAAATTGCTCACCACCTCGCCGAACGCATCATTCGCGGGGACCTCAAGCCGGGGGAGCGGATCCAGGAACAGAAGGTCACGCTGGCGCTTAATGTCAGCCGCGGTTCGGTCCGCGAAGCCCTGCTGATCTTGGAACGCCGCCACCTGATCGCCATCCTGCCGCGACGCGGCGCCCACGTGACCGAACTCACCGCCCACAAGCTGCAAAGCCTGTGTACGTTGATGAGCGAGCTGTACATCCTGTTGGGCAACGCCGTGGCCAGCGGTTGGCTGGTGCAGGCGGACCTGGCGCCGTTTTTGCAAATCCAGCAGCGCCTGACCGCCAGCTATGAGCGCCAGGACATCCGCACCTTTGTCGACGACAGTTTCAGCGTGATGCGCGCCGCCTATCCGTTCGCCAACAACCCGTACCTGCAAGAGACCGTGGAAAACCTGCAACCGGCCATGAGCCGCGCGTATTTCCTGGCCCTGGAGCAGCGCAAGTCGGAGATGAGCGAGTATCTGGAACTGTTCGAGCAACTGCTGGGCGCCGTCATGGCCCGTGACCTGCCGCACATCCGTATCGTGCTCTCGGCCTACGCCCAGCGCAGTTGCAACCTGATGCTCTCTGCGTTGGCGGATGCCTAAGCGTGCGGCTCAAGTGCATCAAGTTGGCGGGGTTCAAGTCGTTCGTCGACCCCACGACGGTGAACTTCCCCAGTAACATGGCCGCGGTCGTCGGGCCTAATGGCTGCGGCAAGTCGAACATCATCGATGCCGTGCGCTGGGTGATGGGCGAGAGTTCGGCGAAGAACCTGCGCGGCGAGTCGATGACCGACGTCATCTTCAACGGCTCCACCAGCCGCAAACCTGTGAGCCAGGCCAGCATCGAGCTGGTGTTCGACAACTCCGACGCCACCCTGGTGGGCGAGTACGCGGCCTACGCGGAAATCTCCATCCGCCGCAAAGTGACCCGCGACAGCCAGAACAGCTACTTCCTCAACGGCACCAAGTGCCGACGCCGCGACATCACCGATATCTTCCTCGGCACTGGCCTGGGGCCGCGCAGCTACTCGATCATCGAGCAGGGCATGATCTCCAAGCTGATCGAAGCCAAACCCGAGGATTTGCGCAATTTCATCGAAGAAGCGGCGGGCATCTCCAAATACAAGGAGCGGCGCCGCGAAACCGAAAACCGTATCCGCCGCACCCACGAAAACCTGGCGCGCCTGACCGACCTGCGCGAAGAGCTGGAACGCCAGCTCGAACGCCTGCACCGCCAGGCCCAGGCTGCCGAGAAGTACCAGGAATACAAGGGCGAGGAGCGCCAGCTCAAGGCGCAACTCTCGGCCCTGCGCTGGCAGGCGCTGAACGAGCAAGTGGGGCAGCGCGAGGCGATCATTGGTAACCAGGAAGTCAGCTTCGAGGCGCTGGTGGCCGAGCAGCGCAACGCGGACGCGAGCATCGAGCGCCTGCGCGACGGGCACCATGAACTGTCCGAGCGCTTCAACTTGGTGCAGGGCCGCTTCTATTCCGTAGGCGGCGACATTGCCCGCGTCGAGCAGAGCATCCAGCACGGCCAGCAACGCTTGCGCCAATTGCAGGACGATCTCAAGGAAGCCGAGCGCGCACGCCTGGAAACCGAGTCGCACCTGGGCCACGACCGCACCTTGCTGCTGACCCTGGGCGAAGAGCTGGGTTTGCTCACCCCGGAGCAGGAAGTCACCAGCGCCGCCGCCGAGGAGGCTGCCGCGGCCCTGGAAGAATCCGAAGCCACCATGCATGGCTGGCAAGAGCAATGGGACAGCTTCAACCTGCGCAGCGCCGAGCCGCAGCGCCAGGCCCAGGTTCAGCAATCGCGCATCCAGCAGTTGGAAACCAGCATGGAGCGCCTGGCCGACCGGCAGCGCCGCTTGAGCGAAGAACGCGCCTTGCTGGCGGCCGACCCGGAAGATGCAGCGATCCTCGAACTCAACGAACAACTGGCCGCCAGCGAAGCCACCCTCGAAGATTTGCAGGCCAGCGAAGAAGCCCAGGTCGAACGCCTGGAACAACTGCGCCAGGACTTGCAGCGCGCCAGCCAGAGCCAGCAGCAGGCCCAGGGCGAGTTGCAGCGCCTCAACGGCCGCTTGGCTTCCCTGGAAGCCTTGCAGCAAGCGGCGCTTGACCCAGGCACCGGCACCGCGCAGTGGTTGCGTGAGCAAGGGCTGGCCGAGCGCCCGCGCCTGGCCGAAGGCCTGAGCGTGGAAGCAGGCTGGGAGCTGGCGGTGGAAACCGTGCTCGGCGCCGACCTGCAAGCGGTGTTGGTGGACGATTTTGCCGGGGTCGACCTGGCGGGGTTCCAGCAGGGCGATTTGCGCCTGCTCAGCCCCGCCCGCGACGGCGTGCGGGTGCCGGGCAGCCTGCTGGACAAAGTCGAGGCACGGGCCGATCTGTCGCCGTGGCTGGGCCAGGTGCGGCCGGTGGAAAGCCTGGACCAGGCCCTGGCGCTGCGCGGCCAACTGGCGGCGGGCGAAAGCCTCATCAGCCGTGACGGTTATTGGGTCGGCCGGCACTTTTTGCGGGTGCGCCGCGCCAGCGAAGCCGAAAGCGGGGTGCTGGCCCGGGGCCAGGAAATCCAGCGTCTGGGGGAGGAACGCGAAGAACGCGAAGCCCTGGTCGAAAGCCTCGAGACCCAGTTGCAAACCCTGCGCGCCCAACAGCGCCAACAGGAAAACGGCCGCGAACACCTGCGCCGCTTGTTGCAGGACGAAGCACGCCAGCAAGGCGAATTGAAGGCCCAGCTCTCCGCCGGCAAGGCCAAAGCTGAGCAGTTGACCCTGCGCCGCAGCCGCCTCGACGAGGAACTGACGGAGTTGGGCGAACAGCGCGCCCTGGAGCACGAGCAGGTCGGCGAAGCGCGCTTGCAGTTGCAAGAGGCCCTCGACAGCATGGCCCTGGACACCGAGCAGCGCGAACTGCTGTTGGCCCAGCGCGACAGCCTGCGCGAGCGCCTTGACCGTGTGCGCCAGGAGTCCCGCAGCCATAAGGATCACGCCCATCAATTGGCGGTACGCCTGGGTTCGCTCAAGGCGCAGCACGACTCCACGCGCCAGGCCCTGGAACGCCTGGAGCTGCAATCAGAACGCCTGAGCGAGAAGCGCGAACAGCTGAGCCTCAACCTGGAAGAGGGCGAGGCGCCGCTGGAAGAATTGCGCCTCAAACTCGAAGAGTTGCTCGACAAACGCATGACCGTGGACGTCGAACTCAAGACCGCGCAAATTGCCCTGGAAGATGCCGACCGCGAGTTGCGCGACGCCGAGAAACGCCGCAGCCAGGCCGAGCAGCAGTCACAGTTGATCCGCAGCCAACTGGAACAGCAACGCATGGAGTGGCAGGCCTTGACCGTGCGGCGCGCGGCCCTGCAAGACCAGTTATTGGAAGATGGTTACGACCTCCATGGCGTATTGGCCACATTGGCCGCTCAAGCAAACGAGAAAGAGGCCGAAGAAGAGTTGGAACGCATCGCGGCGCGTATCCAGCGGCTGGGGGCGATCAACCTCGCGGCCATCGACGAATACCAGCAGCAATCGGAGCGCAAGCGTTATCTGGATGCCCAGAATGCCGACTTGGTGGAAGCCCTCGACACTTTGGAAAACGTGATCCGCAAGATCGACAAGGAAACCCGCAACCGCTTCAAGGACACGTTCGACCAGATCAATGGTGGGCTACAGGCACTCTTTCCAAAAGTTTTCGGTGGCGGCAGCGCTTATTTGGAACTGACGGGCGAAGATCTACTCGATACAGGGGTAACGATCATGGCGCGCCCACCGGGCAAGAAGAACAGCACCATTCATTTGCTCTCCGGCGGAGAGAAAGCCCTGACGGCCCTGGCGCTGGTATTTGCCATCTTCAAGTTGAACCCGGCGCCGTTCTGCATGCTCGACGAAGTTGACGCACCGCTGGATGACGCTAACGTTGGACGCTACGCCCGGTTGGTCAAAGAGATGTCGCAGACCGTGCAGTTCATCTACATCACCCACAACAAGATCGCCATGGAAATGGCCGATCAGTTGATGGGGGTGACCATGCATGAGCCAGGCTGTTCAAGGCTTGTGGCGGTGGACGTCGAAGAAGCGATGGCTATGGTGGAAAGTTAGGCGGCAAGTTGTAAGTGGCATGCTGCAAGCGGGTAGGTAGTTGGCTTGTGGTTTGTAGGGTTTAATCTACTGCTGCTGTAAGGGCTTTTACCGTCCAGCACGAAGATGGCTAAATGACACAATTTGCGTGTCAACATTGACAGACGGTGTAAAGTTCTCTTTGGTCGTGCTAGTTTAATGTCAATTTTTCGTATGCGTGGGCAAAACGCCTGTCAGAACATAGAGTTGGCGCCACGTTTTAAAGGGGTTTGCAGCTTGCTAAACCCTTTATTCATCAGCATTTTTCATAGAGGCACGGGATTACATGGAAATCGGTCTGCGCGAGTGGCTGATCGTCATCGGCATTGTTGTCATTGCCGGTATTCTTTTCGATGGCTGGCGCCGCATGCGCGGCGGCAAGGGCAAACTCAAGTTTCGCCTGGACCGCAACCTGTCCAATTTGCCCGATGACGACAGCGGCGGCGCTGAGCTGCTGGGGCCGCCCCGTGTGCTGGACAACCATAAAGAACCGCAACTGGATGAGCATGACTTGCCATCCGTCAGCATGCCGGCCCGCGAGCCCCGTGAAGCGGGCAGTAAACGTGGCAAGCGTGGCGGCGAGCCACAGCAGGGCGACTTGAACCTCAACCTGGACTTGGAAGAAGGCCCAGGTTTCAGTGCCCGCGACACCGATTTCTCCGAAGAGCCGCGGGTGGCCAAGGCTGCCGCGGAAAAAGATCAACCCCAGGCCGAAGAAGTCCTGGTCATCAGCGTGATCTGCCGCGACAGCGGCGGTTTCAAGGGCCCGGCCCTGTTGCAGAACATCCTGGAAAGCGGCCTGCGCTTTGGTGAGATGGATATTTTCCACCGCCACGAAAGCATGGCTGGCAACGGCGAAGTGCTGTTCTCCATGGCCAACGCGGTCAAGCCAGGGGTGTTCGACCTGGACGATATCGACCACTTCAGCACCCCGGCGGTGAGTTTCTTCCTTGGCCTGCCGGGCCCGCGTCACCCCAAACAGGCGTTCGACGTGATGGTCGCCGCCGCCCGCAAGCTGTCCCAGGAACTCAATGGTGAGCTCAAGGACGACCAGCGCAGCGTGTTGACCGCCCAGACCATCGAGCACTATCGCCAGCGCATCGTCGAGTTCGAGCGCCGCGCCCTGACCCAGAAGCGTTGAGTCGCCGGCGCCGGGTTGGCTGGCGCCGCATTGAATAAACACAGAGCAGCCTCGGCTGCTCTTTTGCATTTTGAGAAAACCCCCATGACCGCCGCTCAAACCCGCATCTTGGAACTCCGTGCCGAACTGGACGAGCACAACTACCGCTACCACGTCCTCGACGAACCGAGCATCCCGGATGCCGAATACGATCGCCTGTTCCACGAACTCAAGGCCCTGGAAGCCGCCCACCCGGACTTGGTCACCAGCGACTCGCCTACTCAACGTGTGGGCAGCACAGCGCTGTCGGCGTTCACCCAGGTGCGCCATGAAATGCCGATGCTCAGCCTGGGCAATGCCTTTGAAGAAGCCGACATGCGCGAGTTCGATCGGCGGGTGGTCGAGGGCCTCGACTTGCCGGCCGGCGACCTGTTTGGCGCGGGCGCCGAGGTGCAGTACAGCTGCGAACCCAAGCTCGATGGCCTGGCGGTCAGCCTGCTGTACCAGGACGGCGTGCTGGTGCGCGGCGCCACCCGCGGCGACGGCACCACGGGTGAGGACATCAGCGTCAACGTGCGCACCGTGCGCAATATTCCGCTCAAGCTCAAGGGTTCTGGCTGGCCGGCCACGCTGGAAGTGCGCGGCGAAGTCTATATGTCCAAGGCCGGTTTCGAACGCCTCAACGCCACGCAGCTTGAGGCCGGCGGCAAAACCTTCGCCAACCCGCGCAACGCCGCGGCGGGCAGCCTGCGCCAATTGGACTCGAAGATCACTGCCAGCCGCCCGCTGGAGTTCTGCTGCTATGGCTTGGGCCAGGTCTCGGCAGAGTTCGCCGACACCCACATCGGCAACCTGCAACAGCTCAAGGCCTGGGGCTTGCCCATCAGCCACGAGTTGAAACTGGCCAACGGCATCGCACAGTGCCTGGATTACTACCGCGACATCGGCGCGCGCCGCGATGCGCTGCCCTACGAAATCGATGGTGTGGTGTTCAAGGTCAACAGCCTGGCGGCGCAGCGTGAGCTGGGCTTTCGCGCGCGCGAGCCGCGTTGGGCGATTGCCCATAAATTCCCGGCGCTGGAAGAGCTCACCGAGCTGCTGGACGTGGAGTTCCAGGTCGGCCGCACCGGCGCCGTCACGCCGGTGGCGCGCTTGAAACCGGTGAAGGTGGCCGGGGTCACGGTGGCCAATGCGACATTGCACAACATGGACGAAGTGGCACGCTTGGGCCTGATGATCGGTGACACGGTGATTATCCGCCGCGCCGGCGATGTGATCCCGCAAGTGGTGCAAGTGGTCACCGAGCGCCGCCCGGCCGATGCCCGGCCGGTGCAGATCCCCGAGTGCTGCCCGGTGTGCGGCTCTCATGTTGAACGCACACAACTGGTTAAGCGCAGCAAGGGCCGTGAAACGTTCAGCGAGGGCGCGGTGTATCGCTGCGTCGGGCGGCTGGCCTGCGGTGCGCAGCTCAAGCAGGCGATTATCCATTTCGTCTCGCGCCGGGCCATGGACATCGAAGGCCTGGGGGAGAAAAGCGTCGAGCAGTTGGTGGACGAAGGCTTGGTCCGTTCGCCTGCGGACCTGTACATCCTACGTTTCGAGCAGATCGTGGGCCTGGAAGGCTTTGCCGAGCTGTCCAGCAACAACCTGCTGGCGGCGATCGCCGACAGCAAGCGCCCGGGCCTCGCGCGCTTCATCTATGCCCTGGGCATCCCCGATGTGGGCGAGGAGACCGCCAAGGTGCTGGCGCGCTCCCTGGCCTCCCTTGAGCGCGTTCAACAGGCCTTGCCGCAGGTGTTGACCTACTTGCCGGATGTTGGCCTGGAAGTGGCCCACGAAATCCACAGCTTTTTTGAGGACGCCCACAACCGCGCGGTGATCGAGCAACTGTTGGAGCGCGGCTTGCAGATCCAGGAGCAGGGTGAGTTGGCGGCCGAGTTCGCGGCCAGCGCCACCCTCGACGGCGTGATCGACAAGCTCAACATTCCTTCGGTGGGGCCGGGTGGGGCGAAGAAGCTCGCCGACAAGTTCGGCACCTTGCAAGGGGTGATCGACGCCGATTGGCTGGACATGCGCCAGGCCCTGCCCGAGAAGCAGGCCAAGGCTGTGCGTGCGTTTTTCGATGAGCCACACCACGTCGCCCTGGCCCTGAGCATCGAGGCTCAGCTCAAGGCGTTCGGCATGCACTGGGAGAGCGAGAAAAAACAGGTCGAAGGCTTGCCGCTGGCGGGGCAGACCTGGGTGCTGACCGGTTCGCTGGAGCTGATGAGCCGCGACGTGGCCAAGGTCAAACTGGAAAGCCTGGGGGCCAAGGTCGCCAGCTCGGTGTCGGCCAAGACCCATTGCGTGGTGGCCGGGCCGGGCGCGGGCTCGAAGTTGGCCAAGGCCAATGAGCTGGGGCTCAAGGTGTTGGATGAAGCGGCGTTCGTTGCCTTCTTGGGGCAGCACAACATCGCGGTGTAAGCGGCCCGTGGGAACGATCCATGCGGGGCGTTGATCTAGTGCAGACCACTGGAGGAAATCGCCATGTACCGCTTCTTCGAGCAGCTCGGCTCGCGCATCGCCGCCCCCTTTGCGAGCGGGCCATCGCGCAACAGTAAGGTTTGGGCGTGCCGCTGCGGCCAGGCGCTGTTTTTCCGTAACAGCCAGTGCCTGGCCTGTTCCGCGGCCCTAGGCTATCAACCCGTGCCGGGGCGGCTGACGTCGCTGCAACCGGCCGATTCGCCCGAAACCTGGTGGCTGGACGCCGATCCCCAGGCCGGCGCCTTTGTGCGCTGCGCCAATCTCGACACGCCGGCGGCCTGCAATTGGCTGGTGCCGGCCGGGGAGGGCCAGGGCTTGTGCGTGGCATGCCGATTGAATCGCACCATCCCCGATCTTTCCTTGGTAGAAAACCACGAGCACTGGCGCAAGGTAGAAATCGCCAAGCGCCGCCTCGTCGCGCAGTTGCTCGACCTGGGCTTGCCGGTCATCGCCAAGCGCGAGGACGAGGCGACGGGCCTGGCCTTCGATTTCGTCGGCACCGACCTGCAAGGGCGCAACCCCACCACCGGCCATGCCGACGGCCTGATCACCCTGGACATCAAGGAAGCCGACGACGCTCACCGCGAACGGGTGCGGGTGCAGATGGGCGAGCCCTACCGCACCTTGCTCGGGCATTTTCGCCATGAGGTGGGCCATTACTATTGGGATCGGTTAATCGCGGGCAGCCAGTGGCTGGGGCCGTTCCGCCGCGTATTCGGCGATGAGCGCGACAGCTATGCCCAAGCCCTGGAGCGGCATTACCAGGAAGGTGCACCGACGCACTGGCAGCAGGGGTTCGTCAGCGCCTACGCAACCATGCACCCGTGGGAGGACTGGGCGGAAACCTGGGCCCACTACCTGCACATGATGGATGCGGTCGATACGGCTCTGGGCTTTGGCATGAGCGCCCGGGAAATGGAGTTGGACTACCAACCGTTTCCCCTCGAAACCCTCTACGACCCGACGCATCCCGGCGGGCCGATGTTTTTGGCGTTCGTCAACGCCTGGATCGAATTGGCGGGCATGCTCAACGAGTTGTCGCGCAGCATGGGGCAGCCGGATTTCTACCCTTTTGTGCTGCCGGCGGCGGTGATTGCCAAACTGCATTTCGTGCACTTGGTGATTGCGCAGGCGGGCGGGCGGGCCGAGGCCGTGGTGCAAAGCCAGTAGGGCCGGGCGTATCGCACAAGTGCTTGAGTGCCCTGGTTTTTTTATCTGAAGGCGGTGGTTGTAACTTCTCGTCAGATCGGTACAATGGCGCGGCTCGCCTGCTGGCGAGCGTCGTTATGGTGACCCCATCGGTCCCCCCGCAACGATTACCCGTGAACCTGGTCAGAGCCGGAAGGCAGCAGCCACAGCGGGAACATTGTGTGCCGGGGTGTGGCTGGTGGGGTCGCCACCTTAACGCCAAGCCTTTTGCTTATCGGCCTTGAGCGTCTGCTGCTGGTAGTCCTGATTCCCCTCTCTGTCTTCTTTTGAATTTCGCTCACTGCGAGTGAGGTTTGTCTGTGTCCGCAATGTGCGCCTGCGCGCCCGACAAGTGGCGCGCAAATATTCAAGGCACAGTTACCGGGGGCGATAACCGCGCCTTGTTTTTTTCTACTGGGCACTAAGGCTTGGACAAGGCCTGGTCTACCGCTGCGATCAGCTTTCCCAGATCCTTCGGGGTGGCTTTGTGTATGACACCGAACAAGTAGGCTCGCTGTTCGTCTTCATCGCCCAGATCCGCGAAAAAGGCTTTCAGTTTTACCCCCAGCACATCGGCAAGCAAGAACAGGGCTTCAACGCTGGGTGTGTAGGTGCCGGTTTCGAAGCGGCTGATGGTTTTAGGATCAAAACCGGTTTTTTCACCTAGTTCAGCCTGAGTAAGCCCCGCTACCTTGCGGTAACGCCTGATGGCTGGACCCAAACTTGAAATTTGCATCGCTTAATTCCCATTTAGAATCAAGAACTTAACGATAAATCTTCGCATTAGACAACGCCATGATTCATCACCTTGCTTTGCAAAATGTGATGTATTTCGTAGAATCGGCACTCCGGGCTGACAATCGGTGAACTGCGTTGAGAGAACAGGTTTGACGAATAGGAATCATTGCTGCCGTGTTATTCATTTAAAACAGGCACTTGGCAGTGAGTGAAGGTATTGGCCAATTGTCATCGACCTGTTTTGCTCCAGATTTGCCTGATTGCGTCATTAACCCTAGTTGAACTTCATTCCTGTGCGGGAAATGCCCGCTAAAACATTAGGAACATTAGGCGCCTGGACCCTGGGGTGAACAACCGCTTTATCTTGCGTGTAACAGGCCCATCAACCCGCCCCGTGTCGATTCCGGGGTGGGTGTATTGAATGCTGTTTATGGAGCTTTAATGTGCGTTTAAGTTTGTCGGTCATTCTTGTTGAACAAACTTTCGCGGGCGTGCAGTGGCGTGTCGCCATGCCGGGCGCACCGGGTATGAACACGGCGTTACCCAGCACTCCTTATCATCTCTTCCGGGCGCCAGCTCTGGTCGAGCGGTCAAACCGCTAGCGACAACAGGCCTGACTCATGGATGAGCGATACCGTAGGGCTGTGGATGCAGCCGCCATCTTCTCCGAAACCGACCTTGCCGGGCGCATCACGCACGTCAACGATCAGTTCTGCCTGATTTCCGGCTATAGCCGCCAGGAACTGCTAGGGCAGGACCACCGCATGCTCAGCTCCGGCCTTCATCCGGCGGAGTTCTTCTGCACCATGTGGCGCACCATCGCCTTGGGCCATATCTGGAAAGGCGAAATCTGCAACCGCGCCAAGGACGGCAGCCTGTATTGGGTCGATAGCACCGTAGTGCCCTTGCTCGATGAGGTGACCGGGCGGGTGCAGCGTTATGTTTCGATCCGCTTCGATGTCAGCGAAAAACGCCAGCTCTTGCATTCCCTGCAGTGGCGCGTCGGCCATGACGTGCTGACCGGGTTGCCCAACCGCGCCTTTCTCTCGGACCTGCTCGACCAGGCCCTGGATTTCTCCCGGGTCGAGAATATTCCGCTGGCGGTGTGCATGCTCGACCTGGACGGCTTCAAGGCCGTCAACGATGGCTACGGCCACGCCAGTGGCGATTTGCTGCTGGTGGAAGTGGCCAAGCGCCTGCGCGGCATCATCCGCGGCGAAGATGTGGTGGCGCGGTTGGCAGGGGATGAGTTCGTCCTGATCCTGCGTTACGTGCGTGACCTGGTGGAGCTGCGCGCCGCCCTGCACCGCGTATTGGGGGCGCTGTCGGCGCCGTATTCGATACAGGGCAAGGACATCAACGTGTTCGCCAGTATTGGCGTGACCCTGTTCCCGGGCGACAACGAAGACGCCGAAACCCTGCTGCGCCATGCGGACCAGGCGATGTACGTGGCCAAGCAGAGTGGGCGCAACCGTTTTCATCTGTTCGATGTGTCCCGCGATCGCGAGGTCAAGGTCACCCACCAGACCGTCGAGCGCGTGCGCCAGGCTTTGGCGGCTGATGAGCTGTTTTTGCATTTCCAGCCGCGGGTCAACATGCGTGCGGGCGAGGTGGTGGGCTTCGAGGCGCTGCTGCGCTGGCGGCACCCGCAAAACGGCATGGTGCCCTCTCGGGATTTCCTGCCGCTGGTGCGCGAAACCGACCTGATCGTCGACATCGGCGAATGGGTGATGGAGCAGGTTTTGCAGCAGCTGCTGCAATGGCAAAGCGTGGGGCAGCGCTGGCCGGTCACCATCAATATCGCGGCGCGGCACTTCCAGCGCACGGATTTCGTTGAGCGCCTCAAGATCATCCTGGGGCGTCACCCGGGTGTGTCGCCGCAATTGCTGGACCTGGAAATCGTCGAATCCGTAGCCATCGAGAACATCCAACACGTCAGCACTTGCCTGGAAGAGTGCCAGGCCCTGGGTGTGCGCTTCTCCCTGGGGGATTTCGGCACCGGCCACTCGTCCCTGAGCTACCTCAAGCGGCTGAGCACTCACACCATCAAGATCGACAAATCCTTTGTGCGCGACATCCTCAATGACAAGGACGACCTGGCCCTGGCCACAGCGGTGATCGGCCTGGCGCGGGCGTTTGGCCGCGAGGTGGTTGCCGAAGGCCTGGAAACTCTGGAACACGGCCAATTGTTACTGGGGTTGGGCTGTGAAGTGGCCCAGGGCTATTTCATTTCAAGGCCGATGCCGGCGGCAGAAGTGTCGAGCTGGGTGGCGGGGTTCCGGGCCCCGGCGCAGTGGCAGGCGCTGGCGCAAGAGGCCTAGGGCTGGGCGAAGGCGTCCGGGTCCTGCTCCACGGAGCCGGTATAGAGCTGGATGATGGCGTCGATTTCCCCCGACATCTTCATCTTCAGCAAAGTGCGCAGGATGCGTTGTACCGGCAGTTTCGGATCGTTGCGCACGTAGCAACCCACGCTTTGTTCCTGGAGGATGGCCACACCTTGCAGGCGCTGCTCGGCGCTGAGCTTCTGGTTGAACCAATCCAGGCTCCACTGGTTACTTACCGCGTAGCGGTAGCGCCCGGCCAGCAGTTTTTCCAGGACCTGCTCCTGGCTGCGGGCGTCGTCGCGGTACAGGTGGCCGCTGTCGAACAGCGGCTGCAAACTGGGGTAGGTGTAATTGAGCACGGCCCCGATGTTTTGCGGCGCCAGGCTTTCGAGGGTCACCGGTGTGGCGTGGGCGTTGGTACTGACCAGCCAGTCACGCTGGAAGAGTAGCGGGATACTCCAGATGTAATCCCCCGACTGGTTCGGCAGCCACGACTGCGCGGCATAACAGCGCACATCGATATCGCCGTGCTCCATGGCGGTTTGTACCCGGGCGCGGGCCATGACGTGGAACTCGACGGGGTGCCCGACCTGGGTGGCCAGGCTCACCATCATGTCGTGGAGGATGCCCTGGGTCGGCTTGCCCTGGTCGATCTGCACCATCGGCATGGCCCAACTGTCGCTGATGGCGAACCGCAGGGGCGTTTGCGCGGCGATGCTGTCGCTACTTAGCAGCATCAGGGCGGCCCATATCCAATACATAAACACTCCGTGTTGAGCACGCTAAGGGCCGATTAAACCCCGCCCCGAAAGCAGCTTAGCCAGATTAGGCGAGCACGCCGGATGCAATTTCGCCCTTGCTCCGCTAGCATTGGCGGCTCCCGCTTCCCAGTTGCGACGGTTTTCGATGAGTTATCAGGTTCTTGCACGTAAATGGCGCCCGCGCTCGTTCCGCGAAATGGTCGGCCAGACCCATGTGCTCAAGGCTCTGATTAATGCCTTGGACAGCCAGCGGCTGCACCACGCCTACCTGTTCACTGGCACGCGCGGGGTGGGCAAGACTACCATTGCGCGGATAATTGCCAAGTGCTTGAACTGTGAAACCGGCATCACCTCCACCCCCTGTGGCACCTGCTCGGTGTGCCGGGAGATCGACGAGGGCCGGTTCGTTGACCTGATCGAGATCGACGCCGCCAGCCGCACCAAGGTCGAGGACACCCGCGAGTTGCTGGACAACGTGCAGTACGCCCCTAGCCGCGGGCGCTTCAAGGTCTACCTGATCGACGAAGTGCACATGCTCTCCAGCCACTCGTTCAACGCGCTGCTCAAAACCCTTGAAGAGCCGCCGCCCTACGTCAAGTTCATCCTTGCGACCACGGACCCTCAGAAACTTCCTGCAACAATTTTGTCCCGTTGCCTACAGTTCTCGCTGAAAAATATGACCCCCGAGCGCGTGGTCGAGCACTTGACCCATGTGCTCGGGGTGGAAAACGTGCCGTTCGAGGACGACGCCCTATGGCTGTTGGGCCGCGCCGCCGATGGCTCGATGCGCGACGCCATGAGCCTGACCGACCAAGCCATCGCCTTCGGTGAAGGCAAAGTGATGGCGGCGGACGTGCGGGCGATGCTCGGCACCCTCGATCACGGCCAGGTGTATGACGTGCTCCATGCGCTGCTCGATGGCGATGCCAAGGGCTTGCTCGAAGCCGTGCGCCACCTCGCGGAGCAGGGCCCAGATTGGAACGGCGTGCTCTCGGAAATTCTCAACGTGCTGCACCGCGTGGCCATCGCCCAGGCCTTGCCCGAAGGCGTTGATAACGGCCATGGCGACCGCGACCGTGTGTTGGCTTTGGCCCAGGCCTTGCCAGCCGAGGATGTGCAGTTTTACTACCAGATGGGCCTGATCGGGCGCCGTGACCTACCCCTGGCGCCAGACCCGCGCGGCGGCTTTGAAATGGTCCTGTTGCGCATGCTGGCCTTCCGCCCGGCGGACAGCCAGGACGCACCGAGGCAGCCGCTAAAGCCAGTGGGAATCAGCCAAGCCACAGTTGATTCCGCCAACGCAGTGGCAGCCACACCGCGTGTGGCTGCCGTCGTGGCCCCCACTCCGGTAGAGGTTGCGCCGGTTGCGTCGGCAGTTGTCGCCGCGCCTGAGTCGGTTGCGCCTGTGGTGCAGCCTGTGGTCGCAGCGGTTGCACCGGCCGAGGAAGTGGTCGACCTGCCCTGGAACGACCCGGTTGCACCCCAGGACGAGCAACAGCCCGCCAGCGAGCCGGTGCTGGAAACGGTCGCCGAACAACCCGACCTGACCCCCATGCCGGCCCTGACCCCCGACAGCGTGGTGCCGGACGCCCCCGAGTGGGCCGCCGCGCCTATCCCCGAGCCTTCCGTGGCCGAGGTGGATGCCGCCACGCCGGGCGCGGACCTGGACGACGAGCCGCCGCTGGACGAGGACTACATCGAGCCGGACATGGACTCGGCCTACAGCTACCTCGATGAGTTGGCCAGCGAACACACCGCCGAGCCGGCCGCCGAACCCGAGCCGTTGCCCGCCGCCGCGCCGGCCACCGGCCTGGCGCTGGAGTGGTTGCACCTGTTCCCGAAACTGCCGATTTCCGGCATGACCGGCAGCATCGCCGCCAACTGCACCTTGATGGCGGTGGAGGGCGACCACTGGTTGCTGCACCTGGACCCGGCCCACAGTGCGTTGTTCAACGCCACCCAGCAACGGCGCCTCAACGATGCGCTGAACCAGTATCACCAGCGCACGCTGACCATCAGCATTGAATTGATTAAGCCCGAGCAGGAAACCCCAGCCCAGGCAGCCTCACGCCGGCGCGGCGAGCGCCAGCGCGAGGCGCAGGAGTCGATCCATGGCGATCCGCTCATCCAGCAGATGATCCAGCAGTTTGGCGCGGTGGTCCGCCAGGATACTATCGAGCCCGTCGACGCCCCGGTGAGCCAGGGCTCATGAACTGAAGGGCATCCGGCCCCCTGGCCGGGTGCTGTGTTTATCCAAGTACTTTGAGGTGATTCCCATGATGAAAGGTGGCATGGCCGGCCTGATGAAGCAGGCGCAGCAGATGCAGGAAAAAATGGCCAAGATGCAGGAAGAACTGGCCAACGCCGAAGTGACCGGCAAGGCAGGTGGCGACATGGTTACCGTGGTGATGACCGGCCGCCATGACGTCAAGCGCGTCAGCATCGACCCGACGCTGCTTGAAGGCGTCAGCGAAGACGACCGCGAAGTGATTGAAGACCTGTTCGCCGCCGCGGTCAACGACGCAGTGCGCAAGATCGAAGCCAACAGCCAGGACAAAATGTCCGGCATGACCGCGGGCATGCAGTTGCCGCCGGGCATGAAATTGCCGTTCTGATTCGCCTCCGCGCATCCGATGAGCTACACAAAATGCCAGGCCTCGTGCCTGGCATTTTTATTGGCGCACCAGAAACATCGAACCGTCGGTCGCTAATAGCGGTCTGCTACCTGTACCGTCCCATCCCTTACCCAAAGGAGACGATTTCATGTCCCAGCCCTTGACCCTCAATCAGCGCGTAGTCCTGGCCTCGCGCCCGACTGGCGCGCCGGTGCCCGAGAACTTTCGCCTGGAGCGCGTGGCGTTGCCAGACTTGGCCGACGGCCAGGTACTGCTCAAGACCCTGTACCTGTCGCTGGACCCCTACATGCGCGGACGTATGAGCGACGCTCCGTCCTACGCGGCGCCGGTAGAAATCGACGAGGTGATGACCGGTGGCGCTGTCAGCCGGGTCGAGCGTTCGCTCAACCCGCGCTTCGAGGCGGGCGACTTGGTGGTGGGCGTCACAGGGTGGCAAAGCCATAGCATCTCAGACGGGCGCAACCTGATCCCGGTGCCCTCGGGCCTGCCCAGCCCTTCCATGGCCCTGGGTGTGTTGGGCATGCCCGGCATGACGGCCTACATGGGCCTTATGGATATCGGCCAGCCCAAGGCTGGGGAAACCCTGGTAGTGGCGGCCGCCTCCGGCGCGGTGGGCTCGGTGGTCGGCCAAGTGGCGAAAATCAAGGGTTTGCGCGTGGTGGGTGTGGCCGGCGGCGCGGACAAGTGCCGCTATGTGGTCGAGGAGTTGGGCTTTGATGCCTGCATTGACCACAAGCGCGAGGATTTCGCCGAGCAACTGGCCCAGGCCTGTTTCAAGGGCGTCGATATCTACTTCGAAAACGTCGGAGGCAAGGTCTTCGATGCAGTGGTGCCGCTGCTCAACCCGCGGGCGCGGATCCCGCTGTGTGGCTTGATCGCCCAATACAACGCCCACGTGGCGCCCACCGGGCCGGATCGCCTGCCGCTATTGCAGCGCACTCTGCTGACCAAGCGGGCGCGGATCCAGGGGTTTATCGTGTTTGACGACTATGGCGATCGCCAGCCGGAATTCATCAGTGCCATGGCGCCCTGGGTACGCGAGGGCAAGGTGAAGTTTCGCGAAGACGTGGTCGAAGGCCTGGAGCATGCGCCCGAGGCGTTCATCGGCCTGCTGGAGGGGCGTAACTTCGGCAAATTGGTGGTACGGGTGGCCCAGGGCTGACGGGCGGGCCGGCATTTGACGCTGGCCGGGGGCGCGGGTATAAACCGCGTCTCGTTGTTTTTGTCGGACTTTTTCCCATGAGCTTCAGCCCCCTGATTCGCCAACTGATCGACGCCCTGCGTACTTTGCCAGGCGTGGGTCAGAAAACCGCCCAGCGTATGGCACTGCAACTGCTTGAGCGCGATCGTAGCGGCGGCTCGCGCCTGGCCCAGGCCCTGAGCCAGGCCATGGAAGGGGTGGGCCACTGCCGCCTGTGCCGCACGCTGACCGAGGACGACCTTTGCCCGCAATGCGCCGACCCGCGTCGCGACGACACGCTGTTGTGCGTGGTGGAAGGGCCGATGGACGTGTACGCGGTAGAGCAGACCGGTTATCGCGGCCGCTATTTTGTGCTCAAGGGCCACTTGTCGCCGCTGGATGGGCTGGGCCCGGAAGCCATCGGCATTCCGCAACTGCTGGCGCGCATCGAAGAGCAGGGGAGCTTTAGCGAAGTGATCCTGGCCACCAACCCGACAGTAGAGGGGGAGGCGACGGCGCACTACATCGCCCAACTGCTCAACAATAAAGGCCTGATCGCCTCGCGCATCGCCCACGGGGTACCGTTGGGTGGCGAGTTGGAGTTGGTGGATGGCGGTACGCTGGCCCACTCGTTTGCCGGGCGCAAACCCATCGCTTTGTAGGCGGCAGGATTGCCCCGGGTAGGTAGCCGTAACCCTTACTTGTCGGTCAACGCAAACTGGGTCAGGCAGAACGTCGGGATGCCCATGTCTTGCAGGCGTTGGGAACCGCCCAGTTCCGGCAGGTCGATGATGGCGGCGGCTTCAAAAATCCGCGCGCCCATGCGCCGCACCAGGTTGGCGGCGGCGATCAGGGTGCCGCCGGTGGCGATCAGGTCATCGAACATCAGCACCGAGTCCCCCTCGCACAGGCTGTCGGCATGCACTTCCAGGAAGGCTTCGCCGTATTCGGTCTGGTAGCCCTCGGCCAGAACGTCGGCCGGCAACTTGCCCTGCTTGCGAAATAGCACCAGGGGTTTGTTCAACTGGTAGGCGATGATCGCGCCGATCAGAAACCCGCGGGCATCCATCGCACCGATATGGCTGAAATCGGCCTCAACGTAGCGGTGGGCGAAGCTGTCGGCCACCAGGCGCAGGGCCTTGGGCGACTGGAACAGCGGGGTGATGTCGCGAAAAATCACGCCCGGCTTGGGGAAGTCCACCACGGGGCGGATTAGGGATTTGATGTCGAAACTGTCGAAGGGCATCGTCGGGAGTCCAGGCAGGGCTACAAACGCGGCAGTATAACCGCGGCCACGCCTGATGGCGCGGCCGGGCAGGGGTTAGCCTTCGACCGAACCGCCCGCCAGGGCGCAGAGTTGGATCGGGTCGAGGATGTGTACTTCCTTGCCTTCGGCCGCCAGCAGTTCGTTTTGCTGGAAACGGGTAAACACCCGCGACACGGTTTCCACCGCCAGGCCCAGGTAGTTGCCGATTTCGTTGCGCGACATGCTCAGGCGGAACTGATTGGCCGAGAACCCACGCGCACGGAAACGCGCCGACAGGTTGACGAGGAAGGTGGCGATGCGCTCGTCGGCGGTCTTTTTCGACAGTAACAGCATCATTTGCTGGTCGTCGCGGATCTCGCGGCTCATCACGCGCATCAGTTGGCGGCGCAACTGGGGCAGTTGCAGGGCCAGTTCGTCGAGGCGCTCAAAGGGGATTTCACATACCGACGTGGTTTCCAAGGCCTGGGCCGACACCGGATGCTTTTCGGTGTCCATGCCCGACAAGCCGACCAGTTCGCTGGGCAGGTGGAACCCGGTGATCTGTTCTTCGCCGCTGTCGCTGAGGCTGAAGGTCTTCAAGGCGCCTGAGCGTACTGCAAAGACGGAATCGAAGGCGTCGCCCTGGCGAAATAGAAATTCGCCCTTTTTCAGTGGGCGGCCGCGTTTAACGATTTCGTCCAGCGCATCCATGTCTTCCAGATTCAGCGAAAGTGGCAGGCAGAGAGGAGCCAGGCTGCAATCCTTGCAATGAGCCTGGTTGTGAGCGCGCAGTTTAACTGGCTCGGACATTTCTTAAATCCTTGTGGGAAATCACACATAAGTCGCAAGGGTAACTCACGGGAGGACATTGAAGCCAGCCTATCGCGTAATGGCATGCGGCCATGTTTTGCCCGGGTGCTCTCAAGTTTTCCCGGTAGCGGCCGATCAAAAGCTATCGCCAGAACTGTCAAGGAGCTTGAATTATGTGGGTTATAGGGGGCGTCACTATCGGCGGAAATGGCTTTTCGCCGGTCGTCGGTTCCGCAGCTAATACCGTTGAGAAGGATGCGGGTGCGACGAAAGAGCAGGGCGCGGTGGCGGCGGTCGATGCCAGCAAGCCGGCCGAAGGGGTGTCGGTGACCTTTTCCGGGGCGGCGCTGAAGATGGCGGCTGAGGCCAAGAAAGCCGACCAGAGCAATAGCGATATCGAGGAGAGTGGCCTGGACAAGAACATCCAGGAAATCCTCAAGACCATTCGCGCGTTGAAGCAGCAGATCGCCGAGAAAATGGCCGAGATGCAGGCGGCAATGGCGGATAAGAGCCTGAGCCCGGAGCAGATGCAAGCCAAAGTCAGTGCGCTGCAATCGACGCTTTCGGCATTGAACGCCGGCCTGACTAGCGCTAATGCGTCTCTGCTCAAGGCAATAAAAGACGCCAGCCCGGAAGCAGCGATGAAGGCAGGCACCCTGGCGGCAAAATGACGCGCCGCGCCTGACTTCTTTTTTTGGGGGGGAGGTAAACCTGTTTGCTCCCCCTGGCTCAGGCTTTTGACTACCGGGTTAGTTCTTCAGATGACCCGCGAAAACCGCTGGCGATTCTGCTGTTCCAGGTACGCATCGAACACCATGCACACCGAGCGCACCAGCAGGCGACCGGCGGGCAATACCTGAATGCGTTCGTCGTTCAGTTCAATCAAACCGTCATCGGCCATGGCCTGCAATTGCGGCCAGAGCTGCACGAAGTAGCCTTTGAAGTCGATGTTGAAGGTTTGCTCGATCTCATAGAAGTCCAGGCTGAAACGACAGATCAACTGCTGGATCACCTCACGGCGCAAGCGGTCGTCCTGGTTGCAGATCAGCCCACGGCTGGTGGCCAGTTGGGCGCCGCCCAGGGCGTTTTGGTACTGGTTCAAGTCGCTGGCGTTCTGGCAGTACAGGTCGCCGATCTGGCTGATGGCCGACACGCCCAGGCCGATCAGGTCGCAATGGCCGTGGGTGGTGTAACCCTGGAAGTTGCGTTGCAGGGTCGATTCTTCCTGGGCGATGGCCAGTTCATCGTCGGGCAGGGCGAAGTGGTCCATGCCGATGTAGCGGTAACCGGCGGCGGTCAGTTGCTCGATGGTGCGTTCGAGCATGCGCAGTTTGTCGGCCGGGGCCGGCAGTTCGTCGCTGTTGATGCGCCGTTGCGGCATGAACCGCTCGGGCAAGTGGGCGTAGTTGAACACCGAGAGCCGGTCCGGTTGCAGGCGGATCACTTCTTCCACGGTGCGGGCGAAGTTCTCCGGGGTTTGCTTGGGTAGGCCGTAGATCAGGTCGATATTGATCGAGCGAAATTGCAGGGTGCGCGCCGCTTCGATCACCGCGCGGGTTTCTTCCAGGCTCTGCAAGCGGTTGACCGCCCGCTGCACCTCGGGGTCGAGGTCTTGCAGGCCGATGCTGACACGGTTGAAGCCTAGCTCGCGCAACAGGCCCATGGTCGACCAGTCGGCCTCGCGCGGGTCGATCTCGATGCCATAGTCACCGGAGTCGTCGTCCAGCAGGTTGAAGTGCTTGCGCAATTGCGCCATCAACTGGCGCAACTCGTCGTGGCTGAGAAAGGTCGGCGTGCCGCCGCCAAAGTGCAGTTGCTCGACGGTCTGGTTGGGGTCCAGGTGGCAGGCGATCAGTTGGATTTCCTGCTCCAGGCGTTGCAGGTAGGGCGCCGCGCGGCCACGGTCTTTGGTGATGACTTTGTTGCAGGCGCAGTAGTAGCAGATGTTGGCGCAGAACGGCACGTGGACATACAGCGACAGTGGGCGCACGGCTTTGCGGCTGTCGCGCAAGGCATGGAGCAGGTCGAAGGTGCCGACCTGGCTGCCGAACTGGACGGCGGTCGGATAAGAGGTGTACCGAGGCCCCGCCAAGTCGTAGCGGTGGATCAGGTCTGAGTCCCAACGAATGGCGTCGAGCATGCGGGCGTTCCCCCGGATAGGCTTGCAATGGCAGCGAGTCTAGGGGGTTCACATGATGGTCATCTTGATTTGTATCAACGCTGTCCGGGGGCCTGAGACGCTCGGTCGCATGGCCGCGCGGGCAGGAAAACGCTAGTGCCCCATCAGCCAATGCTGGTGCGGGCCGGGCAGTGTCCATAAGCCGAACAGGATCACCAGCAGGCCACCGGCCATGCGCACGCTGCGCTTGCGCAGCAGCGCCGTGACCCGCTCGGCGGCCAGCCCCGTGGCTAGCAATACGGGCCAGGTGCCGAGGCCGAAGGCGAGCATCAGCAAGGCGCTGTCCACGGCGTTGCCCTGGCTTGCCGCCCACAGGAGGGTGCTGTAGACCAGCCCGCACGGCAGCCAGCCCCACAGTGCGCCCAGCAACAAGGCGCGAGGCAGGCTGGATACCGGCAGCAAACGGTTGGCAAACGGCTGGATATGCCGCCACAGGCCGCGCCCGAGGCCTTCGATGCGGGTCAGGCCGCTCCACCAGCCCGCCAGGTACAGGCCCATGGCGATCAACAGCAACCCGGCGAGGACGCGCATGACCGTCGCCATCGGGCCGCTGGCCACGGCCCAGCCGGCCAGGCCTATCAGCAGGCCGGCGGTGGCGTAGCTGAGGATGCGCCCCAGGTTGTACGCCAGCAGCAGGCGAAAGCGTCGCGCCCGTTGTTCCTTGGGGATGGCCAGGGTGAGGGCGCCCATCAGGCCGCCGCACATGCCCAGGCAATGGCCGCCGCCGAGCAGGCCGAGGATCAGCGCGGAAACCAGCAGCGGTGCCAGTTCAAGCATGGGGGGCCTGGTCTTTGTCGGTAGGAGGGGTTGGGGTGTTCGGCGGGCCATCGGCCTGCTCGACGGCGGCCAGGTGCTTGGGGTCCTGGTCGTCGAACAGCACGCTGTGGGCCGGGCCGTCGAGGTCGTCGTACTGGCCGCTGTCCACGGCCCAGAAGAAGATGTAGACCGCGATGGCGACGATCAACAGCGCGGCCGGGATCATTACGTAAAGCGCTGGCATGGCTGGACTCCGTGCCCGCCCGGTTCAGGCCGGGAGTGGGCGGGTGGCTGAAGGGGCATTGGCGCCCGGCGCGCTCGGCATGCGAGTCAGGCGCAGGGCGTTGAGGACCACGATCAACGAACTGATGGACATGCCCACCGCCGCCCAGATCGGAGTAATCCAGCCCAGGGCGGCGAACGGCAACATGAGGCCATTGTACAGGCCGGCCCACAGCAGGTTCTCGATGATTATCCGGCGCGTGCGCCGCGCCAGGGTAAAGGCTTGCACCAGCGCGTCGAGGCGATTGGACAGAAGTACGGCGTCGGCGCTGGTTTTCGCCAGGTCGGTGGCCGAGCCCATGGCCACACTGATGTCAGCGGCGGCCAGCACCGGCACGTCGTTGACCCCATCACCCAGCATCAGCACCTTGCGGCCTTCTGCGTGGAGGCTTTGCAGCACCTTGAGTTTGTCGTCGGGGCGCAAGCCGCCGCGGGCTTCGTCGATGCCCAGTTCGGCGGCGACACTGGCCACCATCGGTGAGCTGTCGCCGGACAGCAGCAGGGTGCGCCAGCCCCGGGCCTTGCAGGCGGCCAGCAGGTCGGGCGCGTCAAGGCGCAAACGGTCATCCAGGACCAGCCAAGCCAGTGCGCCCTGGGTATCGCCGAGCAACAGCCATTGCCCGTGCTCGTCCGGCATGGCCGGCACCGCGCAGCCGCTGAGGGCGCAAACAAACCCCGGTTGGCCGATACGCAGGCGTTGCTCGCCGACCCGCCCTTCCAGGCCTAGGCCGGGGGTGCTGAGCACTTCCTCGGCGGCCAGGGGCGCACGGCCAAAGGCGCGGGCGATGGGGTGTTCGGAGCGGTTTTCCAGGGCGGCGGCCAGGGCCAGGCACTGGTCGCTGTCCAGCGCCCCGAGGGGGCGGATGGCGCGTAGGGTCAGGCGACCTTCGGTGAGGGTGCCGGTTTTGTCGAAAATCACCGTGTCGATCTGGTTCAGGCCTTCGAGTACATGGCCGCGGGTCAGTAGCAGGCCGAGCTTGTGCAGGGTGCCGGTGGCGGCGGTCAGCGCCGTCGGGGTGGCCAGGGACAAGGCGCACGGGCAGGTGGCCACCAGCATGGCCAGCACAATCCAGAAGGCCCGCGACGAATCCAACTCCCACCACAGCACGCCGATGGCGGCGGCGGCGATCAGGGAGAACAGCAAGAACCATTGGGCGGCGCGGTCGGCGATTTGCGCCAGGCGCGGTTTTTCGGCTTGGGCGCGGTCCAGCAGGCGCACGATGGCGGACAGGCGCGTGTCGTGGCCCAGAGCCAGTACTTCGACGGTCAGTGCGCCTTCGACGTTGAGGGTGCCAGCGGTGACCGCATCGCCTTGGCTGCGGGGTTGGGGCAGGTATTCGCCAGTGAGCAGGGATTCATCGACGCTGGATTGGCCGTCGAGAATCCGCCCGTCCGCCGGTAGAATCGCGCCGGGGTGTACCAGCACCTTGTCACCCAGGCGCAGTTCGCTGAGCAAGATGCGCTCGCTCTGGCCGTCATCGCTCAGGCGCAGGCATGAGGCAGGCAGCAGGTTGACCAGTTGCGCGGTGGCGGCGGCGGTGCGTTCGCGGGCGCGCCGCTCCAGGTAACGCCCGGCCAGCAGGAACAGGGCGAACATGCCCACCGCGTCGAAGTACAACTCGCCGACGCCGGTGATCGAGGTCCAGATCCCGGCCACGTAAGCGCCGCCAATGGCCAGGGACACGGACACGTCCATGGTCAGGTGGCGGGTGCGCAGGTCGCGCACGGCGCCCTTGAAGAACGGCGCGCAGCTGTAGAACACGATGGGCGTGGTCAGGAACAGCGCAACCCAGCGCAGGATGGTGTGCAACTCGGGGCTGAGGTCGATGTTGAATTCCGGCCAGGTGGCCATGGTTGCCATCATCGCCTGGAACCACAGCAGGCCCGCCAAGCCGAGCTGGCGCAAGGCCAGGCGATTTTCGCTGGCCAGTTGTTCGCTGGCGCGGTCGGCCTGGTAGGGGTGGGCGGCGTAGCCAATATGGCGCAACTCACTGAGGATTTGGCTCAGGGGCAGGTCGCTGTCGGCCCAGCGCACATGCAGGCGATGGTTGGACAGGTTCAGCCGCGCCTCGGCCACGGCGGGCAGGCCGCGCAGGTGTTTTTCGATCAGCCAGCCGCACGCAGCGCAACTGATGCCTTCCATCAGCAAGGTGGTTTCGGCTAGGTCGCCGTCATGGCGTACGAAGGGTTTTTGCACGTCGGCGCGGTCATACAGCGCCAGTTCGTCGACTAACTGCACCGGCAAGGCTTCGGGGTTGGCCGACGCCTCGCTGCGGTGCTGGTAATAGCTTTCCAGGCCCCCGGCGACAATCGCCTCAGCCACGGCTTGGCACCCGGGGCAGCACATCTCCCGCACCTGGCCGAGCACGACGGCGGTGAAACGGCTGCCGGGCGGGACGGGCAGGGCGCAGTGGTAGCAGGGCGTCGGGGAGGTCATGGCGGTGGGTCTGTGTCGTCTGGGGGGCCTTAGCGCGGGCAAGCCCGCTCCCACAGGCGACCTCGGTCAAATGTGGGAGCGGGCTTGCCCGCGATGCGCGAAGGGCGGGTGTTACTTCTTCAGATCTTCGGCGCCTTGCAGGGGTTCGTCGCCGAGCAGCAGGTCCTTGTCGTGGCTGACCTGTTCTTCCTCGAACATGCGCCAGGTCTTGCCGTCCTGCACGCCCAGCAGTTCAACGAAGCGGCGGCCTTCGACCTTGTCGGTCAACTGGCCGATGTAGCGGCCCGGCTCGTTGGCGGTTTGGGTCAGGGTGATCTTGCGGTCCTTCTCCGGTTGGGTCGGGGAGATCAGGTTCAGCTCCACGGTGGCCGGTGCGCTGTTGCCGCTCAGGCGCAGATCGACTTCGCCGGTGACGCCGTCCAGGTGCATGCTGGCGCGCAGTTCCAGGGTCTGGGCCAGCAGTTCGCGGTCCAGGGAGCGGTTGATGCCTTTGCCGGCCTCGTAGTAGTTGTCGTTGACCAGGTTGTCCGGGTTATTCACCGCGATGGTCACCATCGACAGCGTCAGGGTCACCGAGCAGGCGAGGATAGCGATGATGATCCACGGCCAAAGGTGCTTGTACCAGGGGCTTGTGGCGTTTGCTGCAGGCATGGCGACTTCTCTCAACGAATTTGTGGACCGATGAATCGGCTCTTGGCTTCAACGTGGACGCTGTCGTTATCGGCATCTTTGAGGATGAATTTCACCTCGTTGGTGCTCGATGGCAATTGCTCCGGTGCGCTGGACAGTTCAACCGGCTGGGTGAAGATCTCCCCAGCGGCGACTTTGATTTCCCGCTTGCCTTGCAGCTTGAGGTCGGGCAGACCTGTGGCGTCGAGCAGGTAGGTGTGATCGCGTTGGTCCTTGTTCATGATCTTGAGGCTGTAGACGTTTTCGATCCGCCCTTCGGCGTTCTCGCGGTACAGCACGCGGTCTTTGCTGACGTCGAAACCCACCAGCGAACGCATGAAGAAGGCTGCGACCAACAGGCTAATCATCGTCAGCAGCACCAGGGCATAGCCGATCAGGCGCGGGCGCAGTTTATGGGTTTTCTGCCCCGAAAGGTTGTGCTCGGTGGTGTAGCTGATGAGGCCACGCGGGTAGTTCATCTTGTCCATGATGCTGTCGCAGGCGTCGATACAGGCGGCGCAGCCGATGCACTCGATCTGCAGGCCGTCGCGGATGTCGATGCCGGTCGGGCAGACCTGCACGCACATGGTGCAGTCGATACAGTCACCCAGGCCCTGAGCCTTGTAGTCGGCGCCTTTCTTGCGCGGGCCACGGACTTCGCCGCGACGCGGGTCGTAGGAGACGATCAGGGTGTCTTTGTCGAACATCACACTCTGGAAGCGCGCATAGGGGCACATATAAATGCACACCTGCTCGCGCAGCCAGCCGGCGTTGCCGTAGGTGGCGAGGGTGAAGAAACCGACCCAGAAATACGACCAGCCATCGGCCTGGCCGGTGAAGAAGTCGATCACCAATTCGCGGATCGGCGAGAAATAGCCGACGAAGGTCAGGCCAGTGACGAAGCCGATACTCAGCCACAGCGTGTGTTTGCTGAGCTTGCGCACGAACTTGTTGGCGCTCATGGGCGCCTTGTCCAGCTTTATGCGTTGGTTGCGGTCGCCTTCGGTGACCTTTTCACACCACATGAAAATCCAGGTCCACACGCTTTGCGGGCAGGTGTAGCCGCACCACACGCGCCCGGCGTAGACCGTGATGAAGAACAGGCCAAAGGCACTGATGATGAGCAGGCCAGACAGGAGGATGAAGTCCTGGGGCCAGAAGGTCGCGCCAAAAATGAAGAATTTGCGTTCCGGCAGGTTCCACCAGACCGCCTGGTGGCCGCCCCAGTTGAGCCATACCGTGCCGAAATACAGCAGGAACAGACCGGCACCGCCCACCATCCGCAGGTTGCGGAACAGGCCGGTGAAGGCGCGGGTGTAGATTTTTTCCCGAGAGGCGTAGAGATCGACGCTGTTATTAGAGTTTTTGGCAGGCGGGGTAACGTCGTGTACTGGAATCTGATTGCTCATCATTGCATCCCACGGCAGTGGAAAATTGCCTCGGTCAGTGCATGCCAACCGCGGTCAGAAGGGTATTGCAGTGGCGCAATGATACGCCTGTAGCTCTAACGTGCGGGTGCGACCTTTGGTCGCGTTGGGCGGCTGGCTGAGATGGTGTAGCAAATGGTGCAAATCTTGATCCGGGTCAATTGACTTGTCGAGAGTGGATCGTTTTGCATTACCCGAAATGAAAACGGCCCAGCCAGTTGCCTGGCGGGGCCGTTTCGTTCTACGCCGTTGCCTTACTTGGCTTCGGCAGCCTTGTCCGCGTGGGACAGGCTGTACACATAGGCGGCGAGCAAGTGGACCTTGTCGTTACCTTGCAGGTCTGCCTGGGCAGGCATTTGGCCCTGGCGACCGTGGCGGATGGTCTGCTGCAGTTGAGCGAAGCTCGAACCGTAGATGAACGCAGCCGGGTGGGTCAGGTCAGGCGCGCCCATGGCGGGGGTGCCTTTGCCTTCGGGGCCGTGGCAGGCCACGCAGTTGGCGGCGAACAGCTTCTGGCCAGCGACAGGGTCGGCCTTGGCATTTTCCGGCAGCTTGCGGCCGTCGAGGTTGAGCAGCACGTAGGCAGCCACATCGCTGACGCCTTGTTCGCCGATCACTTCGGCCCAGGCCGGCATGATGGCGTGGCGGCCAGCCATGATGGTTTGCTTGATCTGCTCAGGCGTACCGCCCCAGCGCCAGTCGGCGTCGGTCAGGTTAGGGAAACCGTAGGCGCCCTTGGCATCGGAGCCGTGGCACACGGAGCAGTTGGATGCGAACAGACGCCCGCCCATTTTCAGGGCTTGCGGGTCTTTGGCCACTTCTTCAATGGGCATCGACGCAAATTTGGCGAAGATCGGCCCAAACTTGGCGTCCGACTTGGCCATTTCCTTTTCCCACTCGTGCACGCCGGTCCAGCCTGGCTGGCCGTTGGCGAACTCGGTTTTCTTGTCGTTATCCAGGTAGGCATAACCTGGCAACAGACCTTTCCAGTTGCCCAGGCCCGGGTACAGCACCAGGTAGCCCAGGGCGAAAACGATGGTGCCGACGAACAACATGAACCACCACTTTGGCAGTGGGTTGTCGTATTCCTCGATCCCGTCGAAGGAGTGGCCAACCGTCTCGTCCGTTTGTTCGGCGCGCTGGCCCTTGCGGGTCGACAGCAACAGCCAGGTCAGGGCGAAAATGGTACCCAGACTGAGGACTGTGACGTACAGACTCCAGAACGTAGTCATTCTTTGTTACTCCTAGAAGCTTGCTCGACGTGCTTGATGGCTTCGGGATCATCCGCGAAAGGCAGCAAGGTCGCGTCTTCAAACTCAGACTTGCGCTTGGGGCTGAACACCCACAAGGCCAGGCCGATAAAGGCAACCATCACGACGACGGTGCCCAGGCCACGAATCATCCCGATATCCATCTAAATCACCGTTTGCTTTTGATGATGGTGCCCAGGCCTTGCAGATAGGCCACCAGCGCGTCCATTTCGGTTTTGCCCTTCACGGCATCCTTGGCACCGGCGATGTCTTCGTCGGTGTAAGGCACGCCGAGGGTGCGCAAGACTTCCATTTTTTTCGCAGTGTCTTTGCCGTCGAGCTTGTTTTCCACGAGGAACGGGTAGGCCGGCATTTTCGACTCCGGCACTACGTTGCGCGGGTTGTACAAGTGCGCACGTTGCCAGTCATCGGAGTAACGGCCGCCGACGCGTGCCAGGTCCGGACCGGTACGCTTGGAACCCCACAGGAACGGGTGGTCCCAGACGCTTTCGCCGGCGACCGAGTAGTGGCCATAACGCTCGGTTTCAGCCCGGAACGGGCGGATCATCTGCGAGTGGCACTGCACGCAACCGTTGGCGATATAGATGTCGCGGCCTTCGAGTTCCAGCGCGCTGCGAGGCTTCATGCCCTCAACCGGCTTGTTGGTGACGTCCTGGAAGAACAGCGGGACGATCTGGGTCAGGCCGCCGATGCTGACGGCGATGACCATGAAGAAGGCCAGCAGGCCGATGTTCTTCTCGACTACTTCATGCTTCATCAGTGAGCTCCAACTACAGCGATCTGAGCGGCGGCTTCCGCTTCGGCCGGGGTCGAGGCGCGCACGGTGCGGTACACGTTGTACGCCATGAACAGCATGCCCGCGGCAAAGAACGCACCGCCCAGGGCGCGAACGATGAAGCCGGGGTGGCTGGCTTGCAGGGCTTCGACGAACGAGTAGGTGAGGGTGCCGTCATCGTTGATTGCACGCCACATCAGGCCCTGGGTGATGCCGTTGACCCACATCGAAGCGATGTAGAGCACGGTACCGATGGTCGCCAGCCAGAAGTGGGTGTTAATCAGGCCAGTGCTGTGCATTTGCGCACGGCCGAACACTTTCGGGATCAGGTGGTACAGGGCGCCGATGGAGATCATCGCCACCCAGCCCAAGGCTCCGGCGTGTACGTGGCCGATGGTCCAGTCGGTGTAGTGGGACAGCGAGTTGACGGTCTTGATGGCCATCATCGGGCCTTCAAAGGTCGACATGCCGTAGAACGCCAGGGACACCACCAGGAACCGCAGGATCGGGTCGGTGCGCAATTTATGCCAGGCGCCGGAGAGGGTCATCATGCCGTTAATCATGCCGCCCCAGCTTGGCGCCAGGAGGATGATCGACATCGCCATGCCCAGGGACTGCGCCCAATCCGGCAGTGCGGTGTAGTGCAGGTGGTGCGGGCCGGCCCAGATGTACAGGGTAATCAACGCCCAGAAGTGCACGATGGACAGGCGATAGGAGTAGATCGGACGCTCGGCCTGCTTGGGTACGAAGTAGTACATCATCCCCAGGAAGCCAGTGGTCAGGAAGAAGCCCACTGCGTTGTGGCCGTACCACCACTGGATCATCGCGTCGGTCGCACCGGCATAGGCCGAATAGGACTTGAACAGGGTGACCGGCAGGGACGCGTGGTTGACGATGTGCAGCATCGCCGTTACGACGATGAACGCACCGTAGAACCAGTTGCCCACGTAGATGTGCTTGGTCTTGCGCTTGGTGATGGTGCCGAAGAACACCAGGCCGTAGGTGACCCAGACGATCGCCAGCAGGATAGCCAGGGGCCATTCCAGTTCAGCGTATTCCTTGGTGGTGGTGTAACCCAGCGGCAAGGTAACGATGGCGCCGACGATCACAGCCTGCCAACCCCAGAAGGTGAAGGCCGCCAGTGAGTCGGAAATCAGTCGCGTTTGGCAGGTTCGCTGCACGACGTAATAGGAAGTGGCAAACAACGCACAACCACCGAAGGCGAAGATCACCAGGTTGGTGTGCAGCGGGCGTAGGCGTCCAAAGGTCGTCCATGGCAGGCCGAGGTTCAACTCCGGCCAGACCAGTTGCGAGGCGATGAAGACACCGAGCCCCATGCCAAGGATCCCCCAGACCACCGTCATGATGGCGAACTGGCGGACTACCTTATAGTTATAAGCAGTCGGACTGATTGCTGTGCTCATTCTAAGGTTCCACGGTTTGGGTGTTTTATTAGGGATAAAAATCGGCCGCAAGTATGTAGAAAGCGGGGGGTCATTGCAACGCGCCATGACCTGCGTCAATGCTTTCCGAAGCTGATTCTGCGCCCTTTCCATGCTCGGAGTAGGGACAAAATTGGCCCCTGACAAATTGTCGCAGTGAAGGAAATCGGCGCGGGCAACAGGCAGCGTGTAACCGGATTTGTAGGAAGCAGTTGAGTGCCTGACAAGCAGTGATGGGCGCGACAGCCGGTATCTACCAGCCTTTGCGGCTTATCAGCGATCAGATGCTGGGTACGGTTCGGCTACGATGGGCTTGTGGACGGGTGACGCCTGTCCTCGTGGAGGCAAGCTTAGACCCGAATCCGGGGATCGCAAAGCGCGACGTTTGGAGGGTGCGACACTTGGTCGCAAAGGGGTAGAGAACTGCCGCATCTTGAACGATGCGGCAGGCAAGCAGATGCGGATTATTCGCTTTTGCTTTCAGCCAACGCTTTTGCGGTGTCGGCATTGTGGGACAGGCTGTACACGTAGGCGGCCAGCAGTTGCACTTTGTCGTTACCCAAAAGCTCGGTCTGTGCAGGCATGTGGCCCTGACGACCGTGGCGGATGGTCTGTTGCAGTTGTGCCAGGCTGGAGCCGTAGATGAAACCGGCCGGTTGCGTCAGGTTCGGCGCACCCATCATCTCCATGCCAGTACCGGCCGGGCCGTGGCATGCCACGCACGTGGTGCTGTAGGCCTGTTGGCCAGCGGCCAGGTCGGCACCGCTGTCGGCAGGCAGGGGCAGGCCGGCCAGTTCGTGACGAACGTAAGCGGCTACGTTTTTCACGCCGTCTTCACCCAGTACTTCACCCCAGGCCGGCATGGCAGCCATGCGGCCGCCCATGATGGTGGCTTTGATGGTGTCGGCACTGCCGCCCCAACGCCAGTTGTTGTCGGCGAGGTTAGGGAAGCCGAAGGCGCCCTTGGCGTCGGAACCGTGGCAAACCGAGCAGTTGGAAGCGAACAGGCGACCGCCCATTTTCAACGCTTGCGGGTCTTTAGCCACTTCTTCCACGGACATAGACGAGAATTTGGCGTAGATCGGACCAAACTTGGCGTCCGCCTTGGCCATTTCCTTGTCCCATTCCTTGGTTTGGGTCCAGCCATCCTCGTAACCTGGCAGGACGCCTTTCCAGTTGCCCAGGCCCGGGTAGAGGATCAGGTAACCGACGGCGAACACCAGGGTGCCGGCGAACAGCAGGAACCACCATTGCGGCAGCGGGTTATCGTATTCCTCGATCCCGTCGAAGCTGTGGCCCATGGTCTGGTCGACACTGCCCTTGGTTTCGCCCTTGCGGGTGCCAAACAGCAGCCACGTCAGGCCGATCAGGCTGCCGATGGTCAGTACGCAGATCCACGCACTCCAGAAGGTAGTCATGGCCGAATGCTCCTTGTTGCAGGCTCTTGGGAGAGAGCTTCTTCAGGTTGATTCCCGGCGGTGCCGGGCAATGGTTCGTCGGCGAACGGCAGTAGCCGCGCCTGGGCGAACTCCGGATTGCGTTTGGCGTTGAAGACCCACAGCGCCAGGCCGATGAAGGCGATCATCACCACCAACGTGCCCAGGCCGCGGATCATTCCACTATCGAGTACAAAGCCCATGGCTCACCTCTTGTTCTTGATAGCGGTGCCGAGCACTTGCAGATAGGCGACCAGAGCATCCATCTCGGTCTTGCCTTTGAGCGAAGCGGTGGCGCCGGCAATGTCGGCATCGTTATACGGAACGCCGAGGGTGCGCATCGCCCGCAGTTTGGTTTCGGTGTGGCTGCTGTCCAGCGGCTGGGTCACCAACCATGGATAGGCCGGCATCTTCGACTCAGGCACCACGTTGCGCGGGTTGAACAAGTGCGCGCGGTGCCAGTCGTCGGAGTAGCGGGCGCCGACACGGGCCAAGTCCGGGCCGGTACGCTTGGAGCCCCACAGGTGCGGGTGATCCCAGACGCTTTCGCCGGCAACCGAGTAGTGGCCGTAGCGTTCGGTTTCGGCGCGGAACGGACGGATCATCTGGGTGTGGCAACCCACGCAACCTTCGCGGATGTAGATGTCGCGACCTTCCAGTTGCAACGCGGTATAGGGCTTCATGCCTTCAACCGGGGTGTTGGTCACGTCCTGGAAGAACAGCGGGACGATCTGGGTCAGACCGCCGATGCTCACAGCCAGCACCATCAGCAGCATCAGCAGGCCGACGTTTTTCTCGATTACTTCGTGTTTCATGTCGGACTCCTCAGGCCATCTGCGCGGCAGCGGCGACTTCAGCGGGCTTGGCGGACTGAACCGTGCGCCAGACGTTGTAAGCCATCAGCAACATGCCGGTGAAGAAGATCGCACCACCTGCCAGACGAACGATGAAGCCTGGGTGGCTGGCCACCAGGGTCTCGACGAAGGAGTAGGTCAGCGTGCCGTCTTCGTTGATCGCGCGCCACATCAGGCCCTGGGCGATGCCGTTGACCCACATCGAAGCGATGTAGAGCACGGTGCCGATGGTAGCCAGCCAGAAGTGTGCGTTGATGAGGCCCACGCTGTGCATGCCAGGGCGACCGAAGACTTTCGGGATCATGTGGTACAGGGCGCCGATGGAGATCATCGCAACCCAACCCAAGGCACCGGCGTGTACGTGGCCGATGGTCCAGTCGGTGTAGTGGGACAGCGAGTTGACGGTCTTGATGGCCATCATCGGGCCTTCAAAGGTCGACATGCCGTAGAACGCCAGGGATACCACCAGGAACCGCAGGATCGGGTCGCTGCGCAGCTTATGCCAGGCGCCGGAGAGGGTCATCATGCCGTTAATCATGCCGCCCCAGCTCGGTGCCAGCAGAACCAGCGACATCACCATGCCCAGGGACTGCGCCCAGTCTGGCAGTGCGGTGTAGTGCAGGTGGTGCGGGCCGGCCCAGATGTACAGGGTAATCAGTGCCCAGAAGTGCACGATCGACAGGCGATACGAATACACCGGACGCTCGGCTTGCTTGGGTACGAAGTAGTACATCATCCCCAGGAAGCCCGCAGTGAGGAAGAAGCCCACGGCGTTGTGGCCGTACCACCATTGCACCATCGCATCGGTCGCGCCGGCATAGGCGGAGTAGGACTTGGTCAGGCTGACCGGCAACTCGGCGTTGTTCACCAGGTGCAGGATGGCCACGGTGAGAATGAACGCACCGAAGAACCAGTTACCGACGTAGATGTGCTTGGTCTTGCGCTTGACCAGCGTGCCGAAGAACACGATGGCGTAGGCGACCCAGACGATGGTAATCAGGATATCGATTGGCCATTCCAGCTCGGCGTATTCCTTGCTGCTGGTGTAACCCAGTGGCAGCGAGATGGCGGCCAGCAGGATCACCAATTGCCAGCCCCAGAAGCAGAACGCGGCGATTTTTGGTGCAAACAGCTCGGTCTGGCAGGTGCGTTGCACCGAATAGAACGAGCTGGCAAACAGTGCGCAACCGCCAAAGGCGAAGATCACTGCGTTGGTGTGCAACGGACGCAGGCGGCCGAAGCTTGTCCACGGCAGGTCGAAGTTGAGTTCAGGCCAGACCAATTGAGCTGCGAGAAAAACCCCGAGCCCCATACCGACGATGCCCCATACCACCGTCATAATGGCGAATTGGCGGACCACCTTGTAGTTATAGGCGGTACTGATAGAAGTGTTCATGGTTCCCCATCCACGGTTCAACTGAAGCAAGGGCGACTGCGCAGGGCAGGGGTGCGCTCACTTCAGCTGGAGTTATAGGCAGACTAAAAAGCGAGGCAAGCATGGACAAAGAGCACAAGGCCAGTATTGACGGGGATCAATGGGCGCGGTGCCTGCGCGTTCACGGCTGGCTGTGGGACGCCGCTCAGCCGCAGGCGCACGCCGAGCCCAAGGGCGCCGGCGTAACCCTGATTTTGGCCCACGGTGCCGGCGCGCCCATGGACAGTGCTTTCATGAGCAACATGGCGGCACGCCTGGCTGCGCTAGGTATCAACGTGCTGCGCTTCGAGTTTCCCTACATGGCGCAGCGGCGCCTGGACGGTGGCAAGCGCCCACCCAATCCGGCCCCCAAGCTACTGGAATGCTGGCGTGAGGTGTACGCGCAGGTGCGGCGTCATGTCACTGGGCCCTTGGTGGTCGCAGGCAAGTCCATGGGCGGGCGCATGGCCAGTTTGCTGGCCGATGAGTTGGGGGCGGGCGCCCTGGTGTGCCTGGGTTATCCGTTCTACGCCGTGGGCAAGCCCGAGAAACCGCGGGTCGAGCACCTGGCAGGGCTGAAGACGCCCACCCTGATCGTCCAGGGCGAGCGCGACGCCCTGGGCAATCGCGAAACTGTGGAGGGTTATGCGCTGTCGCCGAGCATCGAGGTGATGTGGCTGGTGGCGGCGGACCATGACCTCAAGCCCTTGAAGGCTTCAGGCGTCACCCATGAACAGCACCTGAACGCGGCGGCGCAAAAAATCGCCGCCTTCGTTGCCGATATCACGTAGCGATGTAGCAAGCAGGCTCGCCCACGCTCGGCGGCCTAGCCGTGGTAATCGGTGTGGCGCCTGGCGCACCCCAGCACGGGCAAGCCCGCTTGCTACGGGCGTGCGGCGTGAGGTTGTTGCCGCTAGCGCAGCCTCAACGGTTAAAGCGCTCCACCAGCGAGTACTGGGTGGTCGCCGTCAAGGTCAGCGCTTCGCTCAACTGCGCCGAGTGCATCGCTTGTTCCGAGGTCTGATCGGCCAGTTGCGCAATGGTGCTGATATTGCGGCTGATCTCTTCGGCCACCGCCGTTTGCTCTTCGGTCGCAGCGGCGATCTGGGTGGTCATGTCGGTGATGTTGGCCACCGCCTCACTGATCCCCACCAGCGCGGCGTCGGACTCCATCACCTTGGCCACGCCTTCCTCGGCCTGACGATGCCCGGCGTCCATGGTCTGCACCGCCGTGCTGGCGGTCTGCTGCAACTTGGCGATCAAGCTGTGGATCTGCCCCGTGGACTCGCTGGTGCGCTGCGCCAGTTGCCGCACTTCATCGGCCACCACCGCAAAGCCTCGCCCCATTTCCCCGGCGCGGGCCGCTTCAATGGCAGCGTTGAGCGCCAGCAGGTTGGTCTGGTCAGCGATGCCCTTGATGACATCCACCACGCCACCGATCTCATCACTGTCCTTGGCCAGTTGGGTCACCGTGGCGCCGGTTTCACCCACGACCACCGACAGGCGCTGGATCGCTTCGCGGGTTTCGCTGGCGATATCGCGGCCACGGCTGGTCAGGCGATTGGCCTCCTGGGTGGCGTCGGCCGTGCGCTGCACATGGCTGGCGACTTCCTGAGTGGTCGCCGCCATCTGGTTCACGGCAGTGGCCACTTGCTCCGTCTCCACCCGCTGGCGCTCCAGGCCGCTGGAGCTGTTGTGGGCCAGCACATCGGATTGCCGCGCCTGCTCGTTGAGGTGCTCGGCGGTGTCCTGCAAGCGCGTCAGGCAGGTTTTCAGGCGCGCTTCCTGGCTTAGGATCGACATCTCCAGGCGCGCCTGGGCGCCACGGCTGTCGGTGTACATCTGCGCGATCAACGGGTCGGACGTGGTCTGCTCCGCCAGGCGCAACAAACGCTTGAGGCCACGCTGCTGCCAGGTCAGGCCCAGCAACCCCAACGGCACCGACAACCCCGCCGCCAGGGCAAAACCCCAGTGGGAATTGAACCAGATACCGATCAGAAAACTCAGCTGGCTAATAAGGATGAACGGTACCCAATCCTGCAACACCGGCAACCAGCGGTCGCTACGGGGAATGGCCGACTTGCCCTGGTTGATGCGTTGGTAGAGCGCTTCGGCACGGCGCACCTGCTCGGCGGTGGGCTTGACCCGCACCGACTCATAGCCGACCACCTGATTGCCTTCGAACACCGGTGTCACATAGGCGTTGACCCAATAGTGGTCACCGGTCTTGCAGCGATTCTTAACAATGCCCATCCATGGCAAGCCTTGTTTCAACGTACCCCACATATGCGCGAACACCGCCGCCGGAACGTCAGGGTGACGCACCAGGTTATGCGGCGCACGCAACAGCTCCTCACGGGAGAACCCACTGATTTCGACAAAAGCATCGTTGCAGTAAGTAATCACGCCTTTTGCGTCGGTGGTAGAAATCAACCGTTGCTGAGCCGGAAAGGTACGTTCGCGTTGTGTTATTGGTTGGTTATTACGCATGGCTTTTTTCTATCCGCAAGGCTTTGACAGGTTGTCGGCAGCGGTGGGGGAATGTTGAGCGCTATTTTTCAGCGCTATGTCCTAGCGCTCACACTGACAGGCAAGTGCCAGCGGCTAGCAAAGGTAGTGGCCTTTTGATATTTGCGATGTCAATGACACAAATTCTTACGAATGCGACGAGCAGCATAAGACTAGGGATTTTGTGCGTCGCGTGGATTAGAGCCCTGGAAAACCTTAAGTATTTGCGTTCAGAAGACTGACAAGTCCGATACTACCTAGACAAAATTCTTCTTAGCATGAAAGAATGTGCATTCGGATCTTGTAAGAAAAATCCCTTTATTCTCCCTTCTGCGTCAAGACGCACGGGCCTTGCGCTGGCGAAAGGTTTGTGCGGCTTCATCTCAAGCTTTGGCGCTGAGAGCGGGCGGTGACTACTGAGGGGGCACCTTGAAAGGAGTACAGCGTGTATTGCGTTCCAGTCATCACCTGTGAAGTATCAGGCACCCATCTCTGGTCCGTTTCCATCGCTCCCAGGCAAATTGTGGCCCCTTCCGAAACTGGCAAGCACCTCAGCGTCGCCGTTCGAGCGGTTTCTTTTTTAGGTCAACAAAAATCTGCTGCACGTCCCCACGAAGCGCTCCGCTATCTCCCTGTTCAGACACAGGGGCAGTATTCCTCTTTTGCAACCCGGGGCCGTCCTGCGCCGCTTTGGCGTGCCGTTGTGCGTCGAGGTTGGGCAAATAGCCTTCCAATGCTGCCAAGCCGCGTAAGAAAGATGAGTTTTTTTACCTAGTGCATGCCCGTCGACTCACTGGTTTTTCGTTAGCTCTATTTTGATAGCACGCTAACGGTTTGGTGAGTTGTTCTTCAACAATGTGCTGTGGTTTGAAAAAAACCAGGATTTAGAGAACTTTCTTATGGATGCTTCAACTGGTTCGCGAAGGGATGTTGTGACTCTGGTTGCTCCCAGTATTTTCGGCGGTCCTGCGTATGCAACAACTTCCTTGAGTGTTCGTCCCTGCGATGTATACACAGCGAAGATTGCAGTTTTAATGTGCACGTTCAATGGCGAGAGTTTTCTTGCCGATCAACTCCAGTCTTTTGAGCGGCAGACGCATTCTAACTGGACGCTGCTGGTGTCTGATGACAGCTCCCGAGACGGCACGCTGGCGCTTTTGGATGAGTATGCAAAACGTTGGGGAGAGAGCCGCCTTAAAGTATTCCCCGGCCCTCAGCGTGGTTTTGTAGCCAACTTTCTTTCGTTGACTTGTCGTAGTGACATTGATGCCGACTTTTTCGCCTGGTCAGATCAGGACGATATCTGGAGCGAAGATAAGCTCCAAGTCGCATTGCGTTGGTTGCAGTCCCTTCCCGCCCATATACCTGCCCTCTACTGCGGCCGGACCCAGTTGGTCTGCGAGGCCGGAGTGCCTTCGGGAATGTCTCCCAGGTTCGCCTTCCCGCCGCGTTTTGCCAATGCGCTGGTTCAAAGCATTGCCGGTGGCAATACCATGGTTTTCAATCGGGCCGCCCATAGCTTGATCTGTGAAGCCGGAGCCGATGTCGATGTTCCCTCTCACGATTGGTGGCTATACCAACTGATCTCGGGTGCAGGAGGTCTGGTTCATTACGATCCGATACCGCGATTACAGTACCGCCAGCACGATGAGAACCTTATCGGCAGCAACTCAAGTTGGTCTGCTCGTTTGCAGCGACTCCAGATGCTTTTTCAAGGGCGTTTTTGCGAGTGGAACGAGCAAAATATCCACGCCCTTGAAACCATGCGACATCGATTGACTCCGGAGCATCAAGAGACACTCGGTCTCTTCAAAACTGCCCGGGTTCAAAAGTTACCTCAAAGACTGTTGGGTTTCATGCGGGCGGGGTTGTATCGACAAACCCTGTTCGGAAACCTTGGGCTGATTTTCGCGACACTACTGAAAAAGATCTAATTCAATGACTATCTTAGTAACCGGCGGTGCAGGTTTTATTGGTGCGAACTTTGTTTTGGACTGGTTGGCCCAGGCAAACGAACCTGTAATCAACTTGGACAAGCTCACGTATGCGGGCAATCTCGAAAACCTTGCCAGTTTGGACGGTGATGTCCGTCATGTTTTTGTCCGCGGTGACATTGGCGACAGCGCACTGATCGCCCGCCTGCTTGCAGAGCACCAGCCACGGGCCATTTTGAATTTCGCCGCCGAGTCTCATGTCGACCGTTCCATTCATGGCCCTGAAGACTTCATTGAAACCAATATCGTAGGCACATTCCGTTTGCTCGAAGCGGTGCGAGCTTATTGGAAGGGGCTTGAAGGTGAAGCACAGCACGCTTTTCGCTTCCTGCATGTGTCAACCGACGAAGTTTATGGCTCGCTGACCAAGGACGAGCCTGCCTTTAACGAAAGTCATCAGTACGAACCCAACAGCCCGTACTCGGCGAGCAAGGCTGCGAGTGACCACTTGGTACGTGCCTATCACCACACCTACGGGTTACCGGTGTTGACCACCAATTGCTCGAACAACTACGGCCCTTATCATTTCCCGGAGAAACTGATTCCGCTGATGATCGTCAATGCCTTGGCTGGCAAGGGGCTGCCGGTCTACGGCGATGGCCAGCAGGTACGGGACTGGCTCTATGTGAAAGACCATTGCAGCGCAATTCGCCGCGTGCTTGAGGCCGGTAGCGTGGGTGAGGTTTACAACGTCGGCGGTTGGAACGAGAAACCCAACCTGGAGATCGTCCACACCGTTTGTGCGTTGCTCGACGAACTGCGCCCACGGGCGGACGGTCAGCCTTACAGTGAACAAATCACCTACGTTACCGATCGCCCGGGCCACGACCGTCGTTATGCCATTGATGCGCGCAAGTTAGAGCGCGAACTGGGTTGGAAACCTGAGCAAACCTTCGAGACGGGTATCCGCAAAACCGTTCAGTGGTATCTGGATAACCAGGATTGGGTCAGCAATATCCAGTCCGGTGCTTATCTGGAGTGGGTTGAAAAAAATTACGCCGAGCGTCCCGAGTGAGAATTCTTCTCCTGGGTAAAAACGGCCAAGTGGGGTGGGAGTTGCAGCGCAGCCTGGCCCCGCTGGGTCAGTTGATCGCATTGAGTTCCCAAAGCTTGGATTACTGCGGCGACTTGAACGATCTGCAGGGATTGGCGCAGACGGTCAGGGACGTAGCCCCCGACGTCATTGTCAACGCGGCAGCCTATGTGGCGGTGGACAAAGCCGAGGCCGAGCCTCAACTGGCACGCCAAACCAACGCCCTCGCGTTGCAAGTGCTGGCCCAAGAGGCAGCCCGACTGGGGGCGTTGCTGGTGCATTACTCCACGGACTACGTATTCCCTGGCGATGGCCATACCCCCTGGCAAGAGGACGACCCGGCGGCGCCATTGAATGTCTATGGCTCAAGCAAATATGAAGGTGAGCAGGCCATTCGGAGCTCGGGTTGCGCTCATCTGATTTTTCGTACCAGTTGGGTGTACGCGGCACGGGGCAACAACTTTGCCAAAACCATGCTCAAGCTGGCCCAGGAGCGCGACACCCTCAACGTAATTGATGACCAGTTTGGAGCCCCGACAGGTGCGGAGCTGCTGGCCGATGTGACTGCCCACGCCATCCGTGCCGTACAGCTCGATCCGCTGCTGGGTGGGCTTTACCACCTCGCCGCCACAGGGGAAACCACCTGGTGCCAATATGCGCGCTTTGTCCTTGAGCAGGCTGAGGCGGCGGGCATCCCCTTGCGCGTTCGTGCGGGGCAGGTCGCTGCGGTTGGCTCAGAGGCGTACTCGACCCCGGCAAAGCGGCCAAAAAATTCACGACTCAATACTCAGAAATTGCAAAAGGCCTTTGCATTGAACTTGCCTGATTGGCAGCTCGGCGTGGCACGGATGCTTACAGAAACACTAGAGAGAAAAAATGATCAAGCGTAAAGGCATCATCCTGGCCGGTGGTTCAGGCACTCGTCTACACCCAGCGACCTTGGCTATATCCAAGCAATTGCTGCCGGTATACGACAAACCGATGATCTATTACCCGTTGACCACGCTGATGCTGGCGGGGATTCGAGACATTCTGATTATTTCCACCCCGCAGGACACTCCCCGTTTCGAGCAACTGCTGGGCGATGGCAGCAGTTGGGGCCTGAACATCACGTACGCCGTGCAAGCCTCTCCTGATGGTTTGGCGCAGGCCTTTATCATCGGTGAAGAGTTCATCGGCAATGACCTGTGCGCCTTGGTGCTCGGCGACAACATTTATCACGGCCACCACTTTAATGAGTTGCTACAAAGCGCGATGGCGCGTGAGCAGGGCGCCACAGTCTTTGCCTACCATGTCCAGGATCCTGAGCGTTACGGCGTAGTTGAGTTTGATCGCCAAGGCAAAGCCATCAGCCTGGAAGAAAAACCACCGGCACCCAAGTCGAACTACGCGGTTACCGGTTTCTATTTTTACGATCAGCAAGTTGTCGAAATCGCTAAGAGCATCAAACCTTCGCCACGGGGGGAGCTGGAAATTACCGATGTCAATCGGGTGTACCTGGAGCAAGGTAGCCTGTCGGTTGAAATCATGGGGCGTGGCTACGCCTGGTTGGATACCGGCACTCATGACTCCCTGCTCGAAGCCAGCCACTTCATCGCCACCCTTGAACACCGTCAAGGTCTTAAAGTCGCGTGCCCTGAAGAAGTAGCGTTCCGGCAGAAGTGGATCAATGCCGAGCAGCTTGAAAAACTGGCAGCGCCACTGTCTAAAAATGGTTATGGCCAGTACCTCAAACGCCTGTTGCAAGAGACGATCTACTGATGAAAGCCACGCCTTTAGCTATTACTGATGTCGTGCTGTTTGAACCCAAGGTCTTTGGCGACGAACGCGGATTCTTCTACGAGAGCTTTAATCAGCGAGACTTCGAAGAAGCAGTGGGTCGTTCGGTTGTGTTTGTACAAGACAATCACTCTCGCTCGGTTAAAGGTGTATTGCGTGGTTTGCACTACCAGGTAAATCAGGCCCAAGGTAAGTTGGTGCGCGTTGTTCAAGGCGAAGTATTCGATGTTGCGGTGGATATTCGTCGTGATAGCGCCACGTTCGGCCACTGGGTAGGTGCTTATTTGTCTGCAGAAAACAAACATCAACTATGGGTGCCGGAAGGCTTCGCTCACGGTTTTTTGGTGTTATCTGATACCGCCGAGTTCTTGTACAAAACCACGGACTACTACGCCCCAGCCCACGAACGTTGCATTGGTTGGGATGATCCGCAGATCGGCATCCAATGGCCCGATATCGGCGAGCCAGCGCTGTCAGCCAAAGATCGTGCGGGCAAGCGCTTGGCCGAGGCTGATCTGTTCTAGCAGTGATGTAAGCATTTCGCGGGGCCAAGGCCCTGCGTTCAGCGACAAATGGGCAGAGCACTTTTTATGTCACAGACAGCAACCCTTGCTCCGGCAGATGCGTTCGCATTGGCAATGACACCCATGCGTGAGCGCCGCTGGGCCGACGCCGAGGCTCTATGGCGGGTGTTCCGAGAGCAATACAAAGGCCATCCGGCGCCTTGGTTTCAAGGCGCTACCAGCCTGCTGCGCCAAGCAAAATATGCGCAGGCGCAGGAGTTGCTCGAGTATTCCCGCCTCCACTTTGCGCAACATGCAGGGAGCTGGCTTATCAGCGCCGAATGTGCACGCTTGCAAGGCCATCTTTCCCAAGAGGCGGAGTTTCTTGCACAAGGGCGAGAGCTGCATGGCAGTCACTGGGAGCTGTTCATGCGTTCGGCCGATTTGGAGTTGCGCCTGGGGCAGCTCGCACAAGCCGAGGTATTCAATAGCCAAGCGCGAAGAATGGTGACCGGCCGAGTAGAACCCTGGGCTCAGTACGCTGAAATTGCCGAAAAAAAAGGGGATTGGGTGGAGGCTCAACAGCGGTGGGAGGAGGTGATCCATGAGCATCCGACATTTACCCACGGCTACAACCAAATAGCCTTGGCGCCTGAATTCAACACATAAGTGCAACGCTCACCCCTGTATGCACTTCGTACGGCGTCTTCCAGCCCAAGCGCTTGCGCGGGCGTAGATTGATCCTCGCTACTGTCCGATTGACGGCTTCGACGGT